>JAYUQN010000033.1:0-2338 GCA_043756725.1 Saprospiraceae bacterium | reverse complement strand
CTTCTGAGCAAGGCGAAGCCATTTATACATTCTCTTTGCCCGAAGGCTCAGTTGTTTCGTCGCTGTCATTGTGGATAAATGGCGTAGAGGAAAAAGCGATTTTGACTACGAAAGGCAAAGCTGATACTGCCTATCGCACCATCGTTGGCGGTGAAAGGCGTGACCCATCCGTAGTGCATTGGCAAGAGGGCAATCAAGTGACTGTGCGGGTTTTTCCTGTTCGCCCAGATTTGCCGCGCCAGTTTAAAATGGGTGTGACTTCGCCATTATTGCTTGAAAATGATAGACTTTACTATCAAAACATTACTTTGAAAGGTCCGACAACTGAAAAAACGGTTGAAACGGTTGACATGAAAATATTAGATGCGTCTGCGAAATTTGATAAAATACCCCCCATTTTTAAGAATGAAAACCAGTCATTAACTTATAAAGGTGATTATCTTTCAAATTGGGACATCAGCGTTCTTGCGCCCCGCGTTTCAGAAAATGCCTTTAGTTTTGATGATAAAAGCTATCGCATGGAGCCATTTTTACATGAAACGACCGCTTTCAACGCAGAAAATATCTATTTGGACATTAACACCGCTTGGACTTCCACAGAATTAACAGCCGTGTGGAATGTTGCAAAAAACAAACCGACTTGGGTGTGGTACGACCATCAATTCAAACGTTTAGATGATAGCAATGCTGAAACACTTACAGCTGATTTGCAGGAAAATCGTTTCAGTTTATTCCCGTATCATCGGCTTGAAAACCCCGAAAAAGCATTGGTCATTACAAAAAGTGCCGTGCCAAGTCCTAATTTAGACGATTTAAAAGGCAGTGCTTTTGGCGATGCTGTGAAAAAAGGATTGACCAATAAAGAACCCATTCGGGTATTTCATATCGGTAAAACGGTTTCACCCTACCAAAAAACATTTAAGGAATTGCGCATAACCAATATGTACGAAGGCAGAGTGGATGAATTGACCAATATTTTAAGTAAAAACCTTTTTTATGCCTTTGCTGAAACACCTAATACCGTTATTATACCGTCTTCGGGTGTGCGTATAGTTGAAATCAAAAATTTTACTAACAATGAAACAGTAGGTGGTTCTGACCATTTATTACGCCTTTTTGCCTACAACAGCATTTTAAAAGATGTGAATAAAAACATATTTGACCCGCAATTTTATTCACAATATTTGATTGATTTAGCGTCAAAAGCCAATATTGTTACGCCTGTTTCAAGCCTAATTGTCTTGGAAAGCAAAGCGGATTACGAGCGTTTTGATATTAAAAGGAGTGAAAACAGTCTTGGCAATGCTTCTTTGAAAAACTCAGGTGCTGTTCCCGAACCGCATGAATGGGCGTTAATTGTTTTAATGGCAACAATGATTGGGTGGTTGTTTTTTAAAAGAAGGTTGTAAAAATATGCACGCTATAAAATATCATAAAATAGGGTCTGAAAAGGCTTTTATACTGAGGGGGGGTATCCCAATCCTTTGTTTTCTCTCTATCCTAATTTTTTGGATAGCAAGCGGCTATATTCCTACTGATACCACTTTTATCATCGGTATGATGATGTTACCCTACTTAGCTATCATCAAAAAGAGGAAAGAAAAAGGCTGGCTTTATATCTCATTGGCTATTATCAGTCTTATAGCCTCAATCTATTTGCCTTCAAGAACGCTGTATTTTTTCACCCTTTCATTTACAGCATTGGCTTATATTGACATGCAATTTGGACGGTTGAATGTATTGCCAATGTTTGCCATATTTTTCATGTCTTCGTTGGTAACAAATTTAAGTTTGGTTTTTAGTTTTCCTATTCGGTTGAAAATCAGTGTTTTAGCAGCCAAAGGTTTAACGTTCGTTGACCCTAAAGCTCTTGCCGATGGTAATATTATCCACTTTCGAGGAACAGATTTCAGTGTGGACACCGCTTGTATGGGTTTGACAATGCTGCAAATGTCATTACTTTTGGCTTTGTTTTTAATTGCCTATTTTGAACGTGAAAAACGAGTGGAATTTACCCCCCTCAGTATTTTCACTATTTTGTTGATAGCTTTGGGATTAAATGTGTTTTTCAACTTATTGCGCATTGTTTTATTGGTTCTATTTGGCTGGATGCCTGATACGTTTATGCACGATGCGGCAGGGGTTGTGGGTTTAGGTTTGTATGTATTTTTGCCGCTTTATTTCATTGTGAAAAAAATGGTATCATTTTCAAATAATACAATGTCAGGTCAAAAAAACTGTTGCTGTAATTTTTCGTGGGCAATTGTAGAGACGTTGCAGTGCAACGTCTCTACGTGGTTCATTTTAACAAGGTTATTGAAAAAAATGCCCTATTGCA
>JAYUQN010000032.1:0-2341 GCA_043756725.1 Saprospiraceae bacterium | reverse complement strand
AGAAATTTTGAATGGATTTTGATTTTTTTTGCAAAAAAAAAATCAAAATCCATTCAAAATTTCTCAAAAAACTTACCCTAAATCTGCTGCATAAGCTGAATCCTTTTCATACCAACTCCGACAACTCCAACCAGCGCATTTCCTTCATATCCACTTGACTTTGAATATCTTGTAGCTCTTTTGAGAGTTTTGTAATATCGTCCGTTTTCAAATTGGCGGTATCGTTAAATTTATTTTCTATTTCAGCTTTTCGCTTTTCAAGTTTTTCAAGCTCTTTTTCCAATCTATTGTATTCTTTGCGCTCATTGTCGTTTGCCTTTTGGGTATTGTTGGATGGGGTGGGAGTAGTTACTTTGGTGACGCCTCGACTTTCTGCTTTTTTAAGCTCTCTATATTCCGTATAGTTGCCGTTATAATCTTTAATTTGCCCATCGCCTTCAAAAATGAAAAGATGGTCAACGAGTTTATCCATGAAATAACGGTCGTGGGTGACCACCACTAAGCAGCCTGTGAATTGATTTTGTAAAAAATCTTCCAGTACGTTGAGTGTAAGGATGTCTAAATCGTTTGTTGGTTCGTCAAGAATTAAAAAATTAGGGTTTTTCATTAAAATGGTGAGCAAATAGAGCCGCCTTTTTTCACCACCTGATAGTTGAGAAGCCATGACTTGCTGTTGCTCACGTGAAAAAAGGAAACGTTCGAGCAAGCCCGTTGCGGTGAGTTTTTGTCCTTTTTCAAGCGGAATATACTCCGCTATATCGGTAATGACATCAATAACGCGTTTATCGTCTTTGAAAGTCATACCGTCTTGGTTGTAATAGCCAAAGCTGATGGTTTCACCGATAACGACCTTGCCGCCATCGGGCATCATTTCGCCGAGCATAAGTTTCAAAAAAGTGGATTTGCCTGTACCATTTGCGCCGACAATACCGATACGCTCGCCTTTTTTAAATTTATAACTGAAATCCTTTACAATTTTTATATCATCAAAAGACAGCCCTACATTGTGTAATTCCAAAATTTTTGAACCCATCCAAGAGGCTTTTATATCCATTTGGAGGTCTTCATTGTCTCTTTTACCACTTACCTTTTCTTTTATTTCATGAAAATCGTCAATACGGCTTTGGGCTTTGGTGGTGCGGGCTTGCGGCTGTCGGCGCATCCAGTCTAATTCGCGGAGGAAAAGTTTGCGATTTTTAGCCATATTTGCAGAATCTACCTCTTGACGCAAGGCTTTTTGTTCGAGATAATAACCATAATTGCCTTTATATCGGTAAAACTTTCCACCCTCCAATTCGATGATGGTATTGCAAACAGCGTCGAGAAAATATCTATCGTGCGTGACGGTGAAAAGGGTAATGGAGGCTTGGGTGAAATAGACTTCAAGCCACTCAATCATATCGAGGTCAAGGTGATTGGTAGGCTCGTCGAGAATGATAAAGTCGGGCATATCAATCAAGAGTTTGGCGAGAGCTAAGCGTTTTTTTTGCCCACCTGAAAGCGTTTTCACAGATTGATTTAAAAAGCCATCAATTTTCAATTTTGATAAAATCTCTTGAATTTTAGCTTCAAAATCCCAAGCATGCAATTCGTCTAAAACCTCCAAACTCTTCTGAATACTGAGGGGGTCGTTATCCAATAATGCTTTTTCATAATTTTTAATGGCTATGATATTGCGGTTGTCGCTGTCAAAAACGGCTTCAATGGCAGTGAGGGTTTCATTCAAAACAGGGTCTTGTTCCAGATAACCAATGGTAACGCCTTTGGCAAAAATGATTTTAGCATTTTCACCTTCCACTCCTTCGGTGCCAGCCAGAACCCGCAAGAGGGAGGTTTTACCCGTACCATTTTTAGCGACGAGGGCAATGCGTTCACCTTTATTAATAAGGAGGCTGATGTCTTTAAAAAGAATTTTGGGTCCGTAACTTTTAGAAACGTTGTCGAGCGTAAGATAATTCATTGACTGATAATTTTTAAATGTCGCTTGTATCAAAGACTAACAGTTGATATTTTGAGATACAACTATACAGATGGTGAAAATTAGGGCGCAAATTTAGGCTTTTTATTGGTGAAATACTGAGGGGGTAACAATTTAAGTTTGAAAGCGTTAAAAATTGAGTATTTTAAGAAGCAAGTCGTTGTAAAATTTTGATTTTCACCTAAAATGCTATTACTTTGCACGGCATTTTTGAATTTCAGAATAAAGAATATTTTTTTTATGTCATAGAAAAAATATTATGAAGGTTGAAAGCAAATTGAGTATGGTATTTGTTTTAAGTCTAAAACTTAACGCATTATAATTTTTTCAAATAATAAAAAGAGAAACCGACATGGCTCTTAT
>JAYUQN010000031.1:0-6097 GCA_043756725.1 Saprospiraceae bacterium | reverse complement strand
CTGTTTTATTAGGCGGTATCAACTACGTTACAACGGTTCTTAATTTACGGACAAAAGGTATGACCATGTGGCGTATGCCTTTGACAATATGGGCATTCCTTGTAACTGCAATTTTAGGTATTTTATCATTTCCAGTTTTGGCATCGGCTTTCTTTTTAATGATGTTTGATAGAGGTTTGGGAACAAGTTTCTTTTTGAGTGATATCTTTGTAGGTGGTAAAGCTTTGGAACACGTAGGTGGCAGCCCTATCTTATATCAACACTTGTTCTGGTTTTTGGGTCACCCTGAGGTATATATCATCATTTTGCCCTCGATGGGTTTGGTTTCAGAAGTATTAGCGACAAATGCTCGTAAGCCTATTTTTGGCTATCGTGCTATGGTTTATTCGATATTAGCCATTGGCTTTTTATCTTTTATTGTTTGGGCGCACCACATGTTTATGTCGGGTGTGAATCCATTCATCTCAAATTTTTTCGTGTTATTTACCTTGATTATTGCTGTGCCTTCTGCGGTGAAAGTGTTTAACTGGATTGCTACCTTATATGGTGGTAATGTTCGGTTCACTTCTGCTATGTTGTTTGCGATAGGTTTCGTTTCCATGTTCATTTCAGGTGGTTTGACAGGTATATTTTTAGGTAACTCTGCGATAGATATTCCGATGCACGATACGTATTTCATTGTTGCTCACTTCCATATAGTCATGGGTATTGCAGCGTTTTTCGGTATGTTTGCTGGTATTTATCACTGGTTCCCTAAGATGTACGGCAATTTTATGAATGAAACTTTGGGTAAAATACACTTCTGGGGAACAATCATTGGGGCGTATGCCATTTTTTGGCCCATGCACTATTTGGGTTTAGCAGGTGTGCCACGTCGTTATTACAGTTTTGATACTTTCGATGCGTTCAAGCATTTTGGCGATACCAATAAATTTATTACAACGGCTGCTATTATCGTTTTTGGTTTGCAGGTTTTATTTGTTGTCAATTTCTTTTGGAGTATTTGGAAAGGTAAAAAAGTAACGACTAAAAACCCGTGGCAATCAAATGCTCTTGAATGGACAACGGATATTCAACCGGGTCATGGTAACTGGGGCGACAAATTACCAGTTGTGCACCGTTGGGCGTATGATTATGGTAAAGACGGTATCGAATATATCCCACAGATTGAACCTTTAAAGGAGGGCGAATCACCAAGCGACCACTAAAAAACGGCTAAAATACTGCTCCGTAGGAGTTCCTTCGGAAAGGGGGGTAAAAGCCCTGTTCTTTTTAAGAATTTTTAAATAAAATAAAGTGTCACAAGTAAAAATAGCAAAAGCTGAATTATCAACAAACGTTTTAGATAAAGTGAAAGACATCGGCGTTTTGATGAAATTCAAACTTTCTTTAACAGTTGTTTTTTCAGCAGTCATGGCTTATTTGATAGCCATTGAAGGTAAAATAGTTTTAGGCGATATAGTAGTTCTTTTTCTTGGCGGGCTTTTCACATCAGGGGCTGCAAGTGGTTTAAATCAAGTTCTTGAACGTGAGTTTGACATTATGATGAAACGCACTGAAAATAGACCCATCGCTGCAGGGCGAATGACTGTTTCAGAAGGCGTCTTGATTTCAGGTTTGATGTGTCTTGTAGGTGTGTCTCTTTTAGCATATTTCAATCCAATATCTGCTTTTTTGGGCATGATTTCATTGATTTCGTATGCTTTTATCTATACACCTGTGAAACGCATATCAAATATAGCCGTTACGATTGGTGCATTTCCGGGTGCTTTGCCAATCGTTATTGGTTGTACAGCGGCTCAAAATGGTGTTTTAACACCTTTGGCATTGTCACTTTTCGCCTTGCAATTTATTTGGCAGTTCCCCCATTTTTGGGCGATTGCTTGGTTGGGTGATGAAGATTATAAAAGAGCAGGTTTCAAATTATTGCCCACCAAAGATGGTGTAAAAAATAGCGATACAGGCAGACAATCTTTGATATATGCTTTGGTTTTGATACCCATCAGTTGGTTGCCCTTTTATTTGGGTGCAACAGGTTGGGTTTCAGCAGTTTATTTAACCGTATTAGCTTTAGTTATGGCTTATTTGGCTTTCAATTTTTATAAAAAAGATGATAGAAAGACGGCTTTAACGCAAATGTTTTATTCAATTGCTTATTTACCTTTGGCATTGATAGGCTTGTATTTAGATAAAATATAATGGAACAAACAATATTAAACAGAAGAAATAAAATCCATCCGTGGCGATTTGCTTTGTGGGCTGGATGTGCGTCCATCATGATGATGTTTGCTGCATGGTCAAGTGCTTATGTGGTACGACAAGCAGCGGGAAATTGGGTAGAATTCAAAATCCCTAACATGTTTTTTATTAGTACAGCCGTTATTATTTTGAGCAGTGTAACGATTCAGTTGTCTTATATTAATTTTAAAAAAGGGAATGAAACGCTTTATAAAACCCTTTTAATTGCCAGTTTTCTGTTAGGTTTATTATTTGTAGGGTTACAATATCAAGGCTGGATTCAACTAAAAAATATCGGTATTCCTTTAACTTTAAACCCTTCTGGCGATTTTTTCTATGTTTTAACGGGTTTTCATGCGCTTCATGTTTTAGGCGGTATTGCCGTTTTGGTTGTTGCTTTGTCTCATGCTTTTGGGCTAAAATTTCAACCCACTCAAAAACGTAAATTGCGTTTAGAATTAACCCTCACATATTGGCATTTTGTAGATTTTCTTTGGATATACTTATTAAGTTTTTTGATTTTGCAAAGCTAAATTTATTTAGTTATAAGTTTTTAGTTGAAAGTTTTCAGTTTCTCTAAAAGTACGAACTAAAAACTTACAACTAAAAACTTACAACTAAAAATGATAACGATTAACGAATAAAGAATATGGCTTCTGAACTAACAGTAGAAAAACATCATCACGATGACCACCACCACGACAGTCATCACGAATCCGCAGCCGACCTGTGGGAAGGTGGGCGTGAGCCTTTCAAAGCGAGCTATGGTAAGTTGATGATGTGGTACTTTTTACTTTCCGATGCATTCACTTTTGCAGGATTTTTGATTGCTTACGGCACGCTCCGTTTCAGCAGTCCTTCGTGGCCCGTGCCCGATTTTGTATTTCAAACATTCCCTTCATTTGGCATTTTGCCAGACAGCTTTGCGCACCACGCACCCTTAATGTTCGTTTCTGTAATGACCTTTATCCTCATCGTTTCCTCTGTTACGATGGTAAGGGCGGTGCAAGAAGGGCATCAAGGCAACAAACGTGGCGTCGTGTTTTGGATGTTGATGACCATCGTTGGTGGTTTAGCGTTCTTGGGTTGTCAAGCTTGGGAATGGACAACTTTGATAAAAGGTGAAAACGTTTCAGTGACTCGCAATCCATTTGGTCGCCATGAAACAGACGGTGTTTATCTCAATGATGATCATGGTGTGGCATATCCTCAGGGCAAAGAAGTCGCTTTTAAAGCCAAAGAAGGTTATTTGTTGCATGCTCAAACCGATCACGCTACGGGTGAACCTATTACTGATAAAGAAGGTACTATTCAATTGACAGAACGCAAAGTGCGTTATGCTAATGGTACAGAAGCTACTTTAGAGCAAGGACCAGCAGCTTTTGGTGCATTATTCTTCTTTATAACAGGATTTCATGGTTTCCACGTTTTTTCAGGTGTTATTTTCCTCTTGCTTATTATGCTCAATGTGTCCAGTGGATTATATCACCGTAGAGGTAATAACTATGAAATGGTTGAAAAAATTGGACTTTACTGGCACTTTGTAGATTTAGTGTGGGTATTCGTTTTCTTGGTTTTTTACTTGTTGTAATCCACCAACCAATAAAGGCGAATAAATTCGCCGCTACAAAATTTGAAAATAATATTTTATAAATATTTTAAAGATATAATAAGATGGTCAGCTACGAAGAAGGTATAAAAGTCGTGCAAAAAGGCTTCCTTTTATTGGGTGCTATTACGGTTCTTGAAGTTATGATTGCTCTTTTGGGCAATGGGCATATCATAGATGGTTTTCATTTGCCAAAATGGTTGATGTATCCTGCTATGATTGGCTTATCTCTGTACAAAGCCTATTGGATTGTCTATAACTTTATGCACATGGCGTATGAGGTAAAAGGCTTGGCTATGAGCGTTTTACTGCCTTGTTGCCTTTTGGTTTGGGCAATTATCGCTTTTTTCCAAGAAGGGGATTCGTGGGGAAGCCGAAGGGAACACAATGGCAACACCAGCCATGAATCACCCGGCAAACCAGTACAATCTGATGGTAAAACGAAACAGTTAGAACCTGTAAAGAGTCATTAAGATAAAAAAGGGCGGGACATATATGTTCCGCTTTTTTTGTATTGTCACAATAGTAAATATTTTACTGAAATGAAAGAAAATACATTAGGGCGCAAAATTCAAATCTCTTTGCTTGTCGCAGTCATTGTGCTGTTCCCTTTGATTTCAATATGGGTCAATTTCACAGGGGCTGAAAATGGTAAGGCATTTTATAAAAATTTGAAAAACAATCTGGGGCAAATGCCCTCTTTTCAAAGCATGGGTTGGCTCAATGATTCCATGTCTCTTAATGCTGCTAAAGGCAATGTGCTTGTCGTTTCTTTTGTTTCACTTGAAAACAGAGATGTCCTTTTAAATACTATTTTACCGATTGTGAAAACGACTCAATTCAGAGAAGAAGTGGATAATTTGAAATTTCTAACTTTCGACACTGACAATGACTCCGCTTATTTTAGACCCTATACACAAAATCTCAATGCCAACGACCGAAAATTGTGGCAAATACTGAGGGGGGGTAAAAACTTACCTGCTGAAATGACATTGCCCGATTTGTACCATGTTTCGTTGGTGGATACAGCTGGCGTTATTCGTCGGTTTTATGATGTTCGCAATAAGGATGATAGAAGAATGTTGGTTGAACATATTGCGGTGATGCCTTTGAAAAAAAAGTATTCGGTTGAAAAGAAAGAACAAAAGAAGATGTAGATGTCACTTGAATTAGGATATTAAAGATGAAAAAGGATATTAAAGATTTAAATACATTCCTGTATTTTGACCAAAATCCTTAATATCCTTTTTCATCTTTAATATCCTAATTCAAATTAAAATTATGGAAAATACAGTTTTAGCTAAAAAATTAAATATTTGGGCGACTTTCATTTCCATCGTCGTGCTTGCGTTGGTGGCGGGAATGCGTAAAATACCCCGCTTGGATTTGGGTATAGATTTTTCATTTCTACCCGCTGTCTATTCCACTATGAATTTGATAGCAGCCAGTTTTTTGATAGCGGCTTTGTATTTTATTCGCCAAAAAAATATTGCACAGCATCGTAAAATGATATTGATTGCTTTATCATCTTCGTTTTTATTCTTATTGATGTACGTTTTATACCATATTACAACACCTGAAATCAAATACTGTGGTGTGGGTTCTATCAGAACCGTTTATTTTGTTTTGTTGATTAGCCACGTCGTTTTAGCTGCAATAAGTTTCCCTTTTATTTTATTCACATTTGTAAGGGGTTTTACGATGCAAGTTGAAAAACACAAACGTATGGCTCGGTGGGTCTTTTGGGTTTGGTTGTATGTGGCTATTTCGGGTCCATTGGTTTATTTGATGTTGCGACCTTGTATAAATTGAATTAGGATGCTAAGGATTTAGAAAGATGCTAAGGATTAGAGTACAACCAAATCCTTAGCATCTTTCTAAATCTTTAGCATCCTAATTCAAATAAAAAATCACTAACTTTGCAAAAAAATATCGTAAAAATGAAAAATATACTGAGGGGGTTCTTATTAACGTTGGTTCTGTTGTTGTCAAACGTTTCAGAGTCACAGGCACAATGCCCTATGTGTAAAATGTCGCTTGCCAGCAATTTGCAAAACGGGGGTGCGCAAGGTAAAGGCATGAATATGGGGATTTTTTTATTATTGGCTACGCCCTATTTGCTTGTGGGTGGCATAGCCTATATGTGGTGGCGCAATCGTAAAAAGCCAGAAGATCAAGACATTGAAGAAGAATTGGCGAGTATTGCCTAAAAAGAAAAATCCATCTCAATTAAGAGATGGATTTTTTTTT
>JAYUQN010000030.1:0-6097 GCA_043756725.1 Saprospiraceae bacterium | reverse complement strand
AAATACCTCAAAAGGTGATGTGAAATGACGTAGAGACGTTGCAGTGCAACGTCTCTACATGGGCAAAATACCTCAAAATGTGATGTGAAATAACGTAGAGACGTTGCAGTGCAACGTCTCTACATGGGCAAAATACCTCAAAATGTGATGTGAAATGATGTAGAGACGTTGCAGTGCAACGTCTCTACATAGGCAAAATACCTCAAAATGTGATGTGAAATAACGTAGAGACGTTGCACTGCAACGTCTCTACTTATTATTTACAAATTAATAAATCCGAATTCCGAGTGTACCTTGCAGCCAAGCATTTTTGTAACGAGGCGTAGTTGAAGTGCCATCGCCATTATTGTTTTGCATATCCCAACCTGCTCTTACGCCCACAACTGCATTTTTCAAATTGAAATCAAGACCGCCAATAAAACCTAAAGTGTTTTTACGAATATCTTGCTTATTAAATTCTCTTTCTTGATCAACGGTCAAGGCTCCTCCCTGAAATACATCTTTTTGTTTTATCAAATAAGAATATTGAGGACCTGCATAAATCGTAATAAATTCAATCGGTTTGATAGCAAGCATCAAAGGCACATCTATGTAGGTGCTGGTGCGTGTCAAACCATAAGAAGTACCCAATAATTTACCCGTTCCTTTAAAGCCTTTTTGAGAATACAACACTTCTGGTTGAATACCCAAAAATTTCCCCAATGGAATGGCTAAAGTAAGACCACCTACAAAACCCAATTTAGAGTCTGCTTGAAAGTCATTGTCTTGTGAATCATACACATTGGCATAATTGGCACCTGCTTTCAGACCTATTGAAAAGCCTCTTTGAGCCTGACTGACGGTGGTGATTGAGACGAAAATAGCTATCAATAAAATTACTTTTTTCATTCTAGTTAAATTTAAATTATGAATTAATTTTTACCGGACAAAGGTGTAGGTTTTAAGTTTGAGAAGTATTACACAACTTTTTAAATAGTTTACATCATTCACACATGGTGTATTTTATCTCTTCTTTTAAAGATATTTTGAGAGCATAAGCGTTCGTTTCATGTTGTTCTAATAAGCTTTCAATAAAATTGTAGGTATAAATATCTTTATCATTTTCAATCTTCTCATCCATATTTTGTCGTAATTGAACAATCACAATTTCATTGTCTTTCAATAATTCTATAAGTGTATCTTTTGAAGAATAATAGTGTTCTTGATTGTTTTTATTGGAAGAAAGCTCTAAGAACTCATGCAGTGTGCCGATTGTTTTTTGACATAAGTGTATGCGTTCCGCAATTTCATCAATTGCTTCGCCCAATAGTTGGTATTGATTGCCAAATAGTTGTTGAAGTTCGATGAAACGCTTGCCTGTTCCACCACAAGACGCTTTTCTTGTTTTAATGTATAATATCATTTCATCTGACAAAATAGCAGATAGAATACAGGGCGTTTTGAGTGTTTTTTTGTTAGAAAAAACAGGATTAGATTTCATTGCGATTTATTGAACTAAGTCGTTAAATGTCAATATTTTATGTAAAATTTACCCCCTCAGTAAAATGCCTGTAGCGGCGGATTTATCCTCTGCTACAGAGCTATTTCCGAATGAAAGGCGGCATTATATGAGGAAGTTTTTTAGAAAAATCCTCAAAATTCAATTTAAATTTGATTAACGGCGGCGTTGTGTCACCGAGCAAAAAGCCCCAAGGTTTCAAAGACTCAACATTCTCGCATACAAGTTTCACAAAAGCGGTCATGGGAATTGACAAAAACATGCCCGGAACGCCCCATAAGGCGGCGCCTAAAATGACGGCAATCAAGGAAACAAGCGCATTCAATTTTACTTTTGACCCAATAATCTTTGGCACGATGTAGTTATTATCTATCAATTGGATGAGTGTATAAAGCCCGAACATATACAGCGCATAAATGGGTGATTTGGTCAATAAGGCAATTATCATGTATAAAAATATGGTGACAATGCCACCGACATAAGGAATAATATTCAAAAGTGCGCCAATAATGCCTAATAAAATGGCATAGTTGATGCCCAATATCATAAGACAAATAGAGTTTAAAGTAGCAACTATGGCAAATTCTGCGGAAAGCCCTACAAGATAACTTTGAATGATTGTCTTTGTTTCAACTATCATTTCACTTACTTTATCTTCATACTCGGCGCCAAAAAGTTTATAGATAAAGGCTACTAAATGGGACTGGTACAGTAAAATCATGAAAATATAAACAGGTATCAAAAAAGCTACGGACAAAACGCCGCCCATTGTCGTGAGCGTCATACCTATCATTGTCCCACTATTTTTTACAAGGTCGGCTCTTGTGTTGGCTATCCATGCATTAATTTTTTGTACACTAATATTGAAATATCCCGAACACCATTTGATAGACTGGTCAAACAAGGCTTCAAATTTAGCGACTAATTGCGGATACGCATCACTCAATAAACTGGCTTGTGATGATAACAAAGCAACAAAGCCGCTGACTATGAAAATGGCTGATGTTAAAACAAGGGCTATGGCTATGGCGTGGTTTATTTTTTTTCTAACTAAAAAATTCACGACTGGACTTATTGAAATAGCAATAATACCAGCATAAACAATCGGTAGAATAATACCTTGCATGATGGACAGTATGAAAATAAAAACACACAATCCAATTAAAAGCAGAGAGGCTTTGGCGTAGAAAGGGAATTTAAGGGGAGTATTCATCTATGTAAGTTTATCCTCTTTTGTAATAGGTTCATCTTCAGAAACGCGTGTGAAAAAGTAAGACCCGATCAAGCTAATGATAAGTCCTTCTGCTATTATAAAAATGCTGGATGTGAAAGGATTGAGATGTGGACCCACCATCGAATTTTCACTTATCGCTTTCATAAACGTCGGATTCAACGCCAAAAAAATGATTATAAAAATGGCAAATGCACCCACGCCTATGGCAGAGGTTCTCATACCTTGCGCAACACCCCACATATAGTTGTTGACATATTCGGGATGGCGGGCGTAATAGGCGCGAATAGCCCTATACAAACACCAAAGCTGAATCACACCGTTGACAGCTCTTAATTCGGTTCGATAACCCAATCCGAGACCGTACATGAGGAAGAAGAAAGCAACAAAACCTGCGAACATCCAAAGCCCCATTTTGATGGAAATAGAATACATAGAATACATGATAAACAGATTTTTGGTTAAAAAAAAACGCGAAACCCGCCCTTATGAATTGGCATAAGGTTACCCACCACATTTTAATTGAAAAACGCTCATTTATCTACGTCTCAACATTTTTAAAACACCTAAGCCCACTGCTTTGATGGTTTCAGGATTTCTGGCAACCACATTGGTGATGCCCACTAATAAAGCGGTGCCAATGAGTTTTTTGAACGGATTTTTTGATACACTTACAAAAAGCATTTTTGTGAGATAGCCCGCAGCCATGCCCACCGATACTTTTAAAATATTATCTTTTAGTTCTGGAGATGTAACAGCTTGGGCAAAAGTATTTTTGATGAGGTTGATAGGCTTAACGCTTTCATAAGCTTCTTGAAACTCTTGTTTGAGCAGCAGAGCTTCATGGGCTTGTCTATTCTCTAACATTAAAATTTCATCCTTTAGATTTGTTTCTGAATTAATTCTTTGCATGATAAAACTTATTGAAACAATTGTGAAATAATTGAATTTCCAATGGGATTTTTAATCCATTTATGAAGAGAAGTATGCAACACAATGCCCAAAAGCAGGTAAAATGCTGCAATAATAAAGAAACCATAATAAGTTTTGCCCATCATATCGCCTATCATCAGTGCTAAGCCTATGCTCAAAACGCCGACAAATAGCGCAGCAACTAAGAGAACAGCAATGCGCGATATTAAAGAAGCAACAACATTTGATGTTACCTCTACGGCTTTGAGTTTTGACAGCTCTATGGTTGTCTTTCCAAAAGCTTCGACCCGCTCAAATAAAGATTCCATGGCGCTGGCTGGTGTTTCCATACGGACTGGTGTTTCCATATTTTTATTTTTTTTTAGCTTTTTTGGACGTATTAACAAAAAAAAGCCTAAAATTAGGCATAAGTTTGGGGGTAGAATTGATGATTGAATGAGCCTTTTGTGGGTGATTTCTTTATCTTCTTCATCGGCTTCATCTAACCAAAAATTCTACCCTTTTACTTATGTTTTCTTTGCTGTGGCATTGTAAAAACGGTGTTTCACGCTACCGCACATTTTGAATTAACGTCTTGAATTGAAAGAAGAAGTTACTTCGCCATCTGCTTTTTCCAATTTTGATTTACCACTTTCAAGGGCGTTATGCGCCATATTTGAAGCATCTTGCTTCAAATTTTCAAATTTATTAGAAGCTTTCTCAACATAACCGTTGACTTTTTGCCCTAATTCATTTGCATAATCGTTACCTTTTTGAGTGATTTTCTTACGAGTAGCTGAGCCTTTGTCGGGCGCAAATAAGATTCCTAATGCTGCACCTGCGGCAACGCCTGCCAATGCGCCTAAAACAACTTTTCCTGAATTCATAATTAGATGTTTTTAATTAATTAATTAATAGTATTTGTTTAATTTATCATTCAACTTAGTTCAAGTTAATCCACCTTTATATAAGCATTGATGCTCAGTGCTTTATCTAAATGGATAGCCTAAACTAAGTTGAATAATGGACTTAAATGACTTTCTTTCCTTGAATTACTTTTAGCAACACAACTATTGCTGCAATAACAAGTAAGATGTGGATTATTGAACCTGCGCTGTAAGCGAAAAATCCGATTGCCCAAAACGCAATTAGCACCACGGCTATTATATATAGGAGATTTCCCATGTTATTTATTTTTTTGTTTTTAATTAAATTAATACTGCAAAGTTGAGCCTGTTGGCAATGATAAGCATTACACGATTCTTGAAATATGTTACATCATTCACACTTTTATAGTTTTTTAATATGTTTTTAAAATCCCTTCTTTTACTGAGGGGTATATTTTTTTGAAAAAAATGAGTAGTTTCACCCAAAATTTTTACCAAAATGAAAAGAAGAGATTTTATCAAACAATCTGCCTTTGCAGGCTTAGCTTTGAATAGCTATCCTTATATTATTCGCCCAACTGTGGCTAAATACAAAACCGCTTTAATTGGCTCTGGCTGGTGGGGCATGAATATTTTACGCGAAGCCATTCGGTCGGGTGAAATACAAGTGGTTGCCCTCTGCGATGTGGATGACAATCAAATTAAAAAAGCCGCTGCCGAGGTCAATATCCTTTGCAGCGACCGCCCAAAACACTATAAAGATTTTAGAGAATGTCTGAAAAATGAAAAACCTGACATCGTTATCAACGCCACACCCGACCATTGGCACGCCCTCATTGCCATAGAAGCCATGAAAAACGGGGCGCATATTTTCCTTGAAAAACCCATTAGCCATACTGTAAAAGAAGGCGCTATGATTCAAAAAGTGGCGCGTGATACCCAACGGATTTGTATCGTCGATTTTCACCGTCGCTATTCCCCTCACAATGTGAGTGCTATGGATTTTTTGAAATCGGGTAAAGTAGGAACAATAAAAGACGTTCGGGCTTTTGTCAATTACCGTTGGGGTGCTGGCAAACCCAATGAAAAAGAAACAATTCCCGAAGGTTTAGACTGGGATTTTTATTGTGGTCCTTCCGACATCGTTCCGTATAGCAAAGACATTCATCCGCGTGGGTGGCGACAATACACCCAATTTGCCAATGGGCAGTTAGGCGATTGGGCACCTCATTGGTTCGACCAAATATTGTGGTGGACAGAAGAGCGTGCGCCTAAGAAAATCTTCTCTGTCACAACAGATGCTATTCGAGGCACAAGCCAAAATACACCTGAATGCCAAACAGTTGTTTATGAATTTGATAATTTTATTTGTACTTGGGAACATTCAGTCCTCAACGGGCGCAATCAATTTGGCGGTGAAGGTGTAGGTGTCTTTTTTCATGGGTCAGAAGGCACTTTGCACACAGGCTGGCAATCGGGTTGGACATTTTACCCTGCGGATAGAAAAAAAGAGGTGATAAAACAAGCGGCTCAACTCGACGAACCCGACCAACAAAACATCAAATTGGT
>JAYUQN010000029.1:0-6114 GCA_043756725.1 Saprospiraceae bacterium | reverse complement strand
CCACATTCCCAAACCCCAAATGCGGACGATAATCCATCGAAGACTGAAAACCCCGCATCGGCATTTGCTCCACATAATAGGTTTTGCCTTGGTTTTTAACGGTAATGGCTGTACCAAGTGCATTGGGGTTTTTACCCTCCCCCCTCAGTACAAACGTCAAATAGTGATTGTCTTTCAATTGTTTATCACTTTCATTGCGGTAAACAAAAGCCTCCATATTGACATTATTGACCACCAAATCCAAGTCGCCATCATTGTCCAAATCGGCATAAGCTGCGCCATTTGAATGGCTTTTTTCACCCAAACCCCATTCAGTAGCTCTATTTTCAAATCTCAAACCATTGCCGTTTTCACCTTGATTGTGAAACGCATAATTGGCAATGGCTTCAGAAGGAATGGCATCAATCAGTTTTTTCCAATCCACACTATCTCCTTTTATGACTGAACGCATGATATTTTCATCTGAAATAAACTGTATGAAATCTTGGTCGGTGAGTTCTTGATAAATACCGTTGGTGACATACACATCTTTCCAACCATCATTGTCCAAATCTGCCATCAGTGCGCCCCAACTCCAGTCCGTTGCGCCCATGCCCGAAGCAAAAGCGGTTTCACTAAACGTATCATCGCCATTATTAATTTGAAAAGCATTGTGTGTGAATTGGTTGTAATATCCATTGATGCGGTAATATTGGTAGCGGTTCCAATCATCAAAAGTCGTTTTTGTTTTCAAACGGCGGTTGTCATTGGGTAACATTTCGGTATTGAAAATATCGGGCAGCGCATCATTGTTCACATCTGCCATATCAGCACCCATCGAAGCTGCACCCGAATGCCCAAACTGATTTTCAAAATCCTCTTTAAAAGTGCCATTTTTCTGATTGATGTAGAGATAATCCCGTTCAAAAAAATCATTGCAAACGTAAATATCCTGCCATCCATCTTTATTTATATCCCCCACCATAACCCCCAAACCAAAGGCTTGAACCGAGCCGTAAATCCCTGCTTTGGCTGAAACATCCACAAAACCGCCTGTTTTTCGCCCATTTTCAAGTTTAGGCAGACCTTCATTACGAAAAAGCTTATGTCCACCAAGAGAGTCTCTTGTATTGCGCAAGTTTTTTTGCAGGTTGAAACTACCGATAGACCGAAACGAATTATTCAACAAGTAACAATCCAAATCACCATCTTTATCATAATCAAAAAACGCAGCGTGTGTAGAAAGCCCCTTGTCATCCAAGCCAAACTCAGCGGCTTTTTCAGTAAAAGTGATGCCCCCCTGCCCCCCAAGAGGGGAACCATTGTTGATAAAAAGCTCGTTTTCACGGCTACCGCCTTTAATATCACCCGAGTTGCAGACATAAATATCCATGAAACCATCGCCATTCACATCTGCCATTGTCACACCCGTAGCCCACGATTTTGTACCCGCACAACCCGCTTTATCGGTAATGTCTTCAAATTTGAAATTGCCTTTGTTGAGGTACAATTTATTGTGGTGCATATTGGAGGTCATATACACATCAGGCAAGCCATCGTTGTTGATATCGCCAATAGCCACGCCGCCGCCGTTGTAGAAATTGCGGTATTTGTAGATGTTGAAATTACGGTCGTATTCAAGTTTATTGGTGAAAGGAATACCCGTTTCAGCACTCGCCATTTTAGTAAAAAGAGGATTAGAGACAGATTCGCCTTCCTTGTTTTTACAGGATTGAATTGAAATAAATACGATGGCTATAAAATAAAAGCTTTGCTTGGCGTTCATAATGTTCTTTTTAAAAAATTTCTGTCCTAAGCACTCCATTAGAAAAGGGTGAAAAAGACAACTTCCTATTACCAACCACTTACTTCTTTTTGTTGTGGTACACTCAAATCTACTATTTTTACGACAACATCTTTTTCAAGGTCTTGTCTAATTGAAATACGTCTGTTGCCTTCTACTTTTACAAAAACGCGCCCTTTAATGGGGTCTTGAATCTTAATAAACCCTTTACCATACCAATGTTCCATCAATTGCAAGACATCTAACTGCAATTTATCAATTTGAAATTCAGGTGAAACAGGATTCCAAGACTTATACTGAAACCGAACGGGCATAAAATAAATCTTATCTTGATAAAATTTGGGATAGAAATCCATAAGTGTTCTGTATTTCATCAAGGGCGTATCCAATTCCATCAAAGCCGACGCATTGCCAGGTCCTTCTTTAATCAATCGTTGTTTGTTGTAAGACCAACAAGAGTCAAAAAAGGTTTTATAAGGCATACCCAGATAAAAATTTAAGAACAAACTGTCTCTACGAATACCTTTTGCCAATTCCCTGTTTTCCATTTTTTCATACGCTGAAAGCTCATTTTGCTTGCACGCTGAATGTATGAGTATTAAAAAGAAAACATTAAAGAAATAGAATATTTTTTTCATTTTATTTGAAATATAAATTGATTTAATAGATTGAAAATGAAGGCTTTATCTTTTGTTTTAATATTTAAAAATTTTCATTTTATCATTATTTACAGCTACTAAAACATAACTATTTTTACCTTCTTTACACAGTGAAAAATCCCGAATTTCGCCTGCTACATGAAATCCTGAATATTTAACGGTTTTAAAATCACCTTTACCATCCCCCCTCAGTAAAGTGCCATAACTTGCCAAATATGTACCCACTTCGGGCTTTGAACGACTGAAATTACCGCCCAGAAGAATATCCAGTATGCCATCTTCATCAAAATCATCTACGGCAATGGCATACGTAGGCGAAAATTGTGCTTCAATGGGCAAAGCTTTTAAATCAAATTTGCCGCCGCCTTTATTTATTAATATTGCCGTTTTCAAGGTAAAAGCGTCCCATTTTATGGCTTTTTTCAAGACATCGGAGGTGAAAATATCACTCATCGTTTGTTCTTTATAAGTGTTAAAATAGAGGTATTTTTTCTTTAAACTTGGCATTTGAGACACAATATCTGGACGCAAAACCATTGGATATTGTTTTTCACCATTGAAACTACATATAATAGGTTCGGTAGAGCCATTTCCATCAAAATCATTTGTGTAGAGACTCAGTGGGTGTTTCTCATCGGCTTTGAAACGACTGTTTAGTCCGTGATTCCCAACTACAAAATCCATTAACCCATCTTTATTCAAATCGGCTGTTTCAAGGCAATTCCACCAACCGCTTGAATGGTCTAAACCACTTTCTTTTGTAATATTGGTAAATTTTTGACCCTCATTTCTAAAAATACTGAGGGGTATCCACTCGCCTATGACTATCAAATCAGCGTCTTTATCACTATCAATATCTGTCCATTCAGCGTCGCAAATCATACCAAGCGTTTTTAATTCAGGGCAAAGTTCGGTTGTTACACCCGTAAAATGACCTGTTCCGTCATTTTTCAAGAGAAAACCGCCTGCTGGTTTGCCATAACTCGCTGGTATTTGACGCATACCTACAAAAAGGTCTTGGTCACCATCGTTGTCAAAATCATAAGCTTTAGCACAAGCTGTTGGAAAGGGTTTCTCACCAAAAGCCTTATTTTCAAGTGTAAAATTACCTTTGCCATCGTTTTTATACAATTTATCCGCTAAAAATTGTGGATTGTAACCACCCGAACCGATGAATAAATCCAAATCACCATCTTTATCGGCATCAAAAAAGAGCGTTGCGGTTGCTTTATAGTTTTTATCTGTTTCAAAAGCGGGTTGATTGGATTTTTTGAAATGGGGTATCGAAGAGTTACCTGTGCTATAAGTACGTAACCACAATTCCGCCGCTGCTGCTCCCCCACTGTTTCCTATAAAAACATCTTCTAATCCATCACTATTGACATCACCTTTTGCTATTTTCGGACCTTCCCCCGTTGGCATTTGAAACAAAAGCCTTTCAATATCAAAAGCGTTAAAATCTGTTTCAGTATGCCTAAATTTTAAATCAAAATTTCCTGTTAACTCATTGAAGATTAAGCTATTATAGGGACGGGTGGTATTTTCATCTACTGTTACAAGACTTTCGCTTTCTTTTATTGTTAAAACCTGATTGGTCGTCAAATTTTTTAAAGTTGTTTTTTTACCACTTGAAAAAACAGCTATAACGGAATCCACTTGTGTCAAATTTCCTAAACCAAACAACAAACGAGAATCAACACACG
This sequence comes from Saprospiraceae bacterium, assembly GCA_043756725.1. Classification (GTDB taxonomy): domain Bacteria; phylum Bacteroidota; class Bacteroidia; order Chitinophagales; family Saprospiraceae; genus JAAFJT01. Next base: position 1,969 of record JAYUQN010000029.1, on the reverse strand, counting down.
ATTGAAAACCGCGCATTGGCGCAAGTTCTTGATAAAATTGCTTGCTTTGCGCATAAACTGTCACCTGTGTTCCCAAGCCAAAAGTATTTTGATTACTCCCCCTCAGTATAACGCTCAAAAAATGGTTGTTTATGTTTAATTCATTGGTTTCATTTCGATAAACAAAAGCGGGCATATTGACATTATTGACCACCAAATCCAAATCGCCGTCATTGTCTAAATCCGCATAAGCCGAGCCGTTAGAAAAACTGGGTTGAGCTAAACCCCATTCTTTAGCTCTGTCTGAAAACGTTAAATCACCGTTGTTTTGAAAAGCACAATTGGCTATTTTTTCACTGGGAATGGTGTCCACCATCGCTTTTATACCGCCACCTTGACGGTTCAAAAGGGTGCGGACATTATTCGGGTCGGACATGAAATTGAGGTAATCTTGATCAAAAAGGTCTTTATAAATACCATTTGCTACGAAAATATCTTTGAAGCCATCGTTATCTAAATCCGCTATCAAAGCACCCCAGCTCCAATCTGTTGCATGAACGCCTGCCAAACGCCCAATTTCACTAAATGACTCGTCACCATTATTAAGTTGTAAAACATTTCGTGGAAATTGACGATGATAGCCGTTTTTAAGATTCATTTGATACTTATTCCAATTATCAAAGGAAGCTTTGGTTTTCAAACGGGCTTCGGTTTCAGGTAGCATTTCAGTGACGAATATTTCAGGAAAGCCATCGTTGTTGATGTCTGCCATATCTGCCCCCATTGACCCCATGCTCAATTCGGGTATCATTTTTTCGACCCCCTCAGTAAATCCACCTTTTTTATCGTTCAAATAAAGATAATCACGCTCAAAAAAATCATTGGAAACATAGATGTCTTGCCATCCATCTCTATTCACATCGCCTATCGTTACGCCCAAGCCAAAACCTATACTGCTACTGAAAATACCTGCTTTGTCGCTGATATTTACAAATTTACCCTTGTCATTTCTATACAAAGTATTGCCACCGAGCGTATCACGAATATTGCGGATATTAGAATTTTTATCATAATTGGCAACTGAACGGAAGGAGTTATTCAGCAAATAGCAATCTAAATCACCATCTTTATCAAAGTCAAAAAAGGCAGCGTGGGTTGAAAGTCCTTCATTATCCAAGCCATAGTTTTGAGATTTTTCAGTAAAACTACCGTTTTGGTTGTTGATAAATAGCTCATTGTGGCGAACACCATTATCCGTTGGTTGTCCAGATTTGCAAACATAAATATCCATCCATCCATCGCCATTCACATCTGCCATAGCAACACCTGTTGCCCATACGCCTTTGGTTGAAATACCTGATTTTTCTGTTATATCTTCAAACTTGAAATTCCCTTTGTTTAAATATAAGCGGCTCGGTTCCATATTTCCACAAAAAAAGACATCCACAAGTCCATCATTATTGACATCGCCAAGACCGACCCCACCGCCATTGTAAAAAGCTCGATAAGTATAACAATTAAAAGAATCGGTATGATTGATCTGGTTAATAAAAGATATGCCTGTTAGCTCGGATGGCAACAGGGTAAAAAGCGTTTTTTCTTTTTTTTGGCAGGCGGTGAAAAATAGTAAGGTTGTGAGCAATAGCCCAAAGCTGCATTTGTACATTCTTGTTGTCTGTTTTACTCCCCTCAGTATTTGGAGTTTCCGCGGGGTAAAGATAGGGGTTTTAGAGAAAATTTAATAAGGAATTTATATCCAAGAAGGCACATATTTTTCAAGGAAAATAATTTCGATATATATCATTATACTGGTAACTTCGGAAATCTCTATACTGTGCAAAAAAAGCCCTGTTAGGGGTGAAATATTGGTAATAAAGTAAGAAAAACTCTCTTAAAAAGCCCCTTTAGGGGTGTAATCTCATGCTATTTCACCCCTAAAGGGGCTTGTAAGGACGGTTTGTTCGCTAATATTACCAATATTTCACCCCTA
>JAYUQN010000028.1:0-6116 GCA_043756725.1 Saprospiraceae bacterium | reverse complement strand
TTCTCCTCTTTATTCAAATCCTTAAATTGTACTTCAATATCATACACGCCATTCGCCAACTCGTAGCGGCGCATTTCAAAAAAGTCTATTGGGTCAAGCGATTTAGGGCTTTTTAAGGTGAATTTATCAAACTTTGTTACTTGCCCGTTTTGCTTGAAAAGCGTTGTAATTTCAAGCGTTCCTTGCGAATTGATGCTATCTATTTGCGTTTGCGTTAAGCTGATACCTACAATATAGATATACAATTCGAGATAATTGCTTTTATCCCCTTTAAAAGCAGAATGAGAGACACTGACTTCCAAAGCCGACATTTGGAAGGAGAGCATCAATAAGAAAAGAAGTGTAAAAAACTTTCTCATGAAAGGCGAAATATTATTGAACAAATGATTTTTTGTAATGGCACTATCTAATTATTGGTACGATAAGAGACTTTCAAAGTTTATAAAAACTTGGAAAGTCTGTTTTTAGGCAGATTTAAGGGATGCTAAAATTTAGTAAATTTCAAAGCCACACTTAATTGGCTTTTTTCAAATGGAGTTTGAAATCGAAGCCACGGAGGGCGGTTGTCATTTCAAGCGTTGTATCGGTTTTGCTAACAATTTGAAACTCGATAGGTTCACCCGTTTTTTGAATGATGCGATTTTCTTTTAGCGTGAAAGTGCCTGTTTCCTCCTTTTCTGACAGGGTAAAATTTGTTTTTAAAAAATTGCCTGCGCCAAATTCATAATAAATTGTTTCTAAGGCAGGTGATTCTTGACCATTCATTTCTGCGTTTATCAAATCCCAATGACCGTATAAAAATGCTGAATTATGGACAGCCTGTTGGGTATCTGTTTTACAAGCAAGGGAAGACAATAAGGCGAAAAAAAAGACTATATACGTAAATTTCATACTTTACAATTGAAATGATGATGTCGGTTTTGATTTCACCGCAAAGGTACATATTTTTTTTTTATGCAGTTTATAACGTCAAATTTCGTTGAAAAGTATAACGCTAAGCGGAAGGGTTTTCTTTAATGAAATGTTAAAAAAAAATAGTTATGACTAAATAGAATTATTTGATATAACTTTACACGTCAATGAATTTTTAACTTAAAAACAATCATAGAACAAATGAGGAAAATAATACACTTAATCATCGGCTGTTGCTTTATTTCAGCCTTATCAGCGCAAACTCCTGTTTGTGTTCCTAATCAACTCTACAAAGATTCCTCTGCTGGGGCGTATCCGCTTCCTTTTGATGCCACAACTAACCCCAAAGGCGGTATTGACAAACCCGTTTGCATTGGCAAACCTTATGAGTTTGTTTTCACCCTCAAAGTGTCTGATACCATTAAAACGGCATTGGGTACAGTGAGACTTGACAGTGTAAAATTAGCAACCACGGGCGCAGTTACAGGGCTTCCCGTAGGTATTACTTATGCTTGCAATCCCCCTAATTGTGTTTTTCCTAAAAAAACAATGGGTTGCGCAGTTTTAAGAGGGACGACAACTTCCCCCGCAGGCGATTACGATTTGGTCATAAATGGAAAAGCTTATGTTGAGCTTTTTGGCGGCGTTGACATTTCTTTCCCCGGCATTATCGCCGCTGGGAAATATACCCTTAAAGTTGTGGCAGCTACTAATTCGGCTTGCACAACAAGCGCTGTATTTGGCGTAGATGAAATAGCGGCTATGTCTGCGGCTCCCAATCCAACGAGTCTTTCAACGCTTATCACCATAGAATCGGGTCAAACGGGTCTCTATGATTTTTCAGTCTTCAATTTGATGGGGCAATCGGTTTTCAATACCCCTCTCAGTATTCAAGCGGGTACAAACAGTTTGACGTTCTCTACTGAAAACTTGCCGAATGGCGTGTATATCTATAAATTATCAAAGGACAACAAGCAATTGTCTAATAAATTGGTTGTTAATAAATGAAGTATGAAGTATGAAGTATGAAGTATGAAGTATGAAGTATTAGGTATGATGTATTAGGTTTTGACATAAACGTTTATAAAAGAGTAGGTCGAAACCATCATACCTCATACATCATACATCATACATCATACTTCATACTTCATACTTCATACATCATACATCATACATCATACCTCATACTTCATACTTCATACTTCATACATCATACTTCATACATCATACTTCATACCTCATACCTCATAATTCATATCTTCTCAATTTTCACCTTCACTTTTCCTTGCCTATATGTCAAACCAATGGCATTGGCGGCTGCGGGAGTCAAGTCAATCAAGAATTTTTTGGTGAAAGGACCCCTATCTGTTATGGTCAAAACGACTGATTTTTGGTTTGTCAGATTTGTTATTTTCAATTGTGTTCCAAATTTGTAAGTGCGATGGGCTGCAGTTAAAGCGTTGCAATCCAAGCGTTTGCCGTTTGCCGTTTTACCACCGCAAAGGCTTTTAGAATAGATGCAAGCATAACCTTGAATTTGGGCTATAGATTTTAGAGATATGAAAAGGCAGACGCAAAGGATTAATTTTCTCATGTTAATATCATTTTTGTAATGCATAATAATTTAGCCTCTTGTCATTCTGATCCATAGGAATCCCTACGGGAAGCGCAGCGAAAGAATCTGAATTAAAACATTCAATATTCCCATAGGGATTCCTACGGAACAGAATGACAAAAAGCTAAATTATTTGTTGCTGTAATTTTTTGTGTGCAATAGGGCATTTTTTTCAATAACCTTGTTAAAATGAACCACGTAGAGACGTTGCAGTGCAACGTCTCTACTATTGCCCACGAAAAATTACAGCAACAATTATTTTTATTCATTCCTTACTGAAAGCAAAAAAACGATGAAATTGGGAAAAAATTTTACACCTCCCTTTTCACAGCTTGGTTTAAGAAAGTTAATTCCGCACAACAAAAGTCTTTTTCTCCACGCCGACGCCCTTTATCGTCAAAGACTTCCATTTTTTAGGCAATTTCGGTTTAAATTTCTGAACGATACCCGCATCTGTTATCTCCAAACCTGCAAAACCGTTTATTAAAGTCTGTAAAAAACCACCTGCGCCTGTGGCAAAATACGGATTTGTTCCCCCTGCCGTTTCAGATAAAACACCAAAAGGGGGCACTTGATTGGGCAAATAAGAGTCTATAAATTGCAGATATGCCGTTTCAGTATTATTCAAACGGGCATTGAGCAAGCAAAAAACAGCGTGTGCCATAGCTGGTGACGAGCCTTTGCGTCCCGGTTGATTATCGCCTAAACGCACCCAATAATAGTCCAAATCTTTTTTAATTGTGGCTTCATCGCTCACAATACTGAGGGGGTATGCAAGGAGGTTGACATCGGCTTGTTTGATGGGTTCCCCTTTATATTGGGCATGTTCTTGCGTTACACCGTCCGCCATTTTCAAAATGACGATGCCGTCTGAAACGGTTTTCCAATTGGCGTCAGGTTTTTCACCAATTTCAACAGCGGCTTGAGTGGCATAATTTAAAACAGATTTAGCAATACCATTTGTGAACGCATTATCATCCACATTTTCAGCCCATTCATCTGCGCAAACCACGTTGATGATGTGGTATTTTCCATCGGTTCCTAATTCGGCACGGCTTGCCCAAAAATCAGCGACCTCTTTTAAAACGGGAAAGCCACGGGTTTTTAACCATTCTTTATCCTTCGTCACTTGATAATATTTCCACATTGCATAACCCACGCAGCCCGTAATATGGTGTTGAAAAGGACCCGTCAAAGCCCAAACGGGCGTAGATTCCTGACCTGTATCGTCGCCTTCCCACGGAAATTTTGCGCCCTTATAGCCATAGCCCGAAGCATTCAATTTTGCTTTTTCAAGCCCTTTGAAACGGTATTCCATCGTAGATTTAGCCATTTCAGGGTGCAAAGCGAGTAAAGGCGGGTACATCCACAATTCAGTATCCCAAAAAACGTGACCATTATAGCCCAAGCCCGATAAGCCCATTGGCGACATTGAATAACCTGTTCCCTCTCTCACAAAGCTGTACAAATGGTACAAAGCGGAGTGAATAGACTGTTGTACTGAGGGGTCTCCTTCGACGACAATATCGGATTCCCAGAGTTTTGACCAAGCGTCTTTATGGCGTTCTATCAAACGAGGCGATTTTTCAAGGGCTGCAAAAATGGTCATGCGCTCTGCTTCGTTGTGCGGGTCAGCTGTTTGAGCGGTTGAAATGACCGAACCAACAACGCTAAAACGAAATTTTTCACCCGCTTTCAAGCGTTTTGAAAATTTCAACAAGTGCATCCCATTATCCCATTCTTCATGGATGATTTTAGGATGGTTGTGGTCGTCTTCAAATAAAAGGCTGTTTGAAACGGCTATTGTTAATTTACCTGTTGGGCTTTTCGCCACCGAAGTCATTAACGGAATGTACGCATGAGGGCGCACGACTTCCCAATAAAAGTTTTTAACGTCTTTCAAATTATCGGGCGTTTCAATAACACTATAAGGTGTAATTTCACAATCTTTTTTAGCCGTTATTTCCATAAGAATCAAGGCAGAATGGGGCAAATGGCGCAAAGCCATCATGTCTTGTTTCACCGAAACAATATCTTTAAAATCAAATTGGGTAGAAAAAGCGGCGTTTTTCATGTCCAATGTTTGGGTAAAATTGGAGATATTGCCTCTCCCCACCATCGCGCTTTGCCCATAAGTTGCGGCATCACTGGCAGCAATATTGCCCAATTTTTTATCCTCAGGCAATGCTACTTCTAAACGCATATTGGCAAAGCTGAAAACTTTCATGATATTGGAGACACGTCCGCGTCCGTAAAGGTCAAATGCGCCATTCAAAACGACATCTTTTACTTCCAAAGGATTGGGTGAGGACACAATGCCGACCATGCCATTGGCAACGGTGACGCCAAAATATTTGGTTGGGTCAATGTTTTTGGCTTCTAAAGTCCATTCATTTTGCCCCCTCAGTAAAAAAGCTGAAAAAAGGATAATTAGAGAGAAAAAAGTTTTCTTCATTGTTGTGGTTTGGTTAGTGAAATAAATAATGGTTATGTACACGTGGGAGATTTGACAACTTTTCAAAAGCTAAAGTATATACACATTTTTGTCAAAGCCCAAACGGTGCAGCGCACCGCAATATTTGTAGAGTTAGGTATGGGGTTCTTGATTTAAAGGTGCAGAGCACCGCAATATTACTAAAATGTTTGCTAATATTACGGTGCTCTGCACCTTTAAATCGTGAACTTTATATCATTATTTCTACAAATATTGCGGTGCTCTGCACCGCTTGGACTTTGACAAAAGTTTTGTATACACTTTAGATTTTAAAAAGCTGTCAAATCTTTAATATTAGTTTCTTTATTTCCTATTCCGTTTATCATATCCTTTACCAATGCCTCTAAAACCGCCAATGATATTGCCATCAGCATTTATTTTAGGCGGTTTATAGGTCGGTTTGTCAACAGGTTTTTCCTTTTTCATAGAAATGCTAACCTCTATGGTGCGTCCTTGCAAATCAGAACCGTTAAGGGCTTCGATGGCAATAAGGGCAGCTTCATCATCCGTCATTTGAACAAAACCAAAGCCTTTGCTTTGACCCGTCGCTTTATCTTTTATTATAGTTCCAGACGTTACCTCTCCGAAAATTTCAAAAAGGGCTATCAATTCTTTTTCCTTGATTTTAAAAGGAAGGCTTTTAATGAAAATATCCATGTGTTAGATTTTTTATGCAAAAGTATGAATTTTAAATGAAAAACACGCCTCAGTACCGCTTTAAATAAGTTTCTGTAAGGATTTTGGAACCCCCTGTAGGGGTGACTTTAGTCGCCGAGTGTGCTGTAAGTCAATGAATTATTGCACATTCAGCGACTAAAGTCCAATGCCATTAACAAGCCGTCCCCCCGACCAGGGCTGTTAAGCTCTAAAAGATACAAAATAAATACCGTTCTTTGACAAAAAAATGGAAAAAAGATGCAATACGATTTGTTAAAGTTTCTCAGCAAACTGCCAGATGCTCGTCGGTCACAAGGTAAACGCCATGATCAAGCCGCTGTCTTATTGATGATAATCATGGCGATATTGAGTCAGCATGTCGGGATAAGGGGTTATACCCGTTTTATGAAAGCTAATAAAAACGAATTAATCCCCCTG
>JAYUQN010000027.1:0-17777 GCA_043756725.1 Saprospiraceae bacterium | reverse complement strand
AGTTATGGAATATTATTGTGGGGCGGTTGCGGTAAAAAATACCCCCTCAGTAAAAAAGCCTTCCGAAGTCATTCGGGAGGCTTTTTTTAGCAAGCGTTTTAGATTTCAAGCAGCTTTTCGGGTTTCTATTGTAAAATCTTGCTTCGTCGTTTGAAGCATATCAATGATATTATCAATACCGAGTTCTAAATTCATTTTATCTGTAGAGCTTAAATTCTTAGAAGAAAGCAACTCTTGAAGCCCTGTATCCAATTTATCAAGATTACCGAATAGAAAAGCGTCAAATTCTTGAACAGGCAGTTGTAACATATAAGATTTCAACAAATCTAACTGTTTTTTTTCGGAGCTTAATGCCATCAACTGTTCCATAAACTTATCATGATTATAGGTCATTCTTCTGAGTTTTTAAGTTTTCTAAATACAAATATAGGCTTATTTTTTCTTTCTACAAACAATTTTAGAGCTTATCAAACAAATTAATTGTTGCTGTAATTTTTCGTCGGTAATTGTAGAGACGTTGCAGTGCAACGTCTCTACGTGGTTCATTTTAACAAGGTTATTGAAAAAAATGCCCTATTGCACACAAAAAATTACAGCAACAATAAATTTACAAGCCTTTCGGTATCGCTTCAATCAGTTTTTTAGTATAATCTCTTTGAGGATTATTGTAAATGGCATCCGCTGCACCCATTTCTTCAATTTTCCCTTTATTCATCACCACCATCCTATCGCTGATAAATTTTACAACGGATAGGTCATGTGAAATAAATATACACGTGAAATTTCTTTTTTGACGCAAATCTATCAGCAAATTCAAGACTTGGGCTTGCACGGACACGTCTAAAGCGGATACCGATTCATCGCAAATAATGAATTTGGGGTTCAATGCCAGTGCCCTTGCGATGCATATACGTTGACGCTGCCCCCCACTAAATTCATGCGGATAGCGGTTGAAATGCCCCGCTTCCATACTGACGGTTTCCAATAATTCGATGGCTTTTTCTTTGCGTTCTTTATCGTTGGCATAAAGATTATGCACTTGCATTGGCTCTACAATGGCTGAACCAATTGTCATTCTGGGATTGAGGGAGGAGTAAGGGTCTTGAAAAATAATCTGAATATCGCGCCGCAAGTCCATCAAATCTTCATTTTTTAATTGAAGTAAATCCTTGTTTTTATAAAAAATAGCCCCCTCAGTAGCAGGCGATAAACGCAAGATGGTACGCCCCAAAGTGGTTTTGCCGCAACCCGACTCGCCCACCAAGCCCAATGTTTCACCGGGATAAACATCAAAGCTGACATCGTCCACAGCTTTTACCCATTCAAGGGTTTTGCCCCACCAATTTTTTTTACTGGGATACCATGTTTTTACATTTTTCACTTGTAAAATGGGTTCTTGTTTCAAAAGTTGTGTCAGACGGTCATTAATTTCAGCTTGCGGTATTTTCATAGAAGCCAATACTTTTCCAATAGAATCTGCTTTTTCAATTATTTTCAGACTGCCATCATTTTGTTTTTCGACTTCCATAAAATCGGATACCACAGGCAAGCGGCGCAACCTATCGCCCAAAGGTGGACGACAAGCTAAAAGGCTTTTGGTATAGGGATGTTGTGGATTTTTAAATATCTCTTTCACTGTTCCTTGCTCGACAATGCTGCCTTTATACATCACAATCACACGGTCGGCAATGTCGGCAATAACGCCCAAATCGTGGGTGATAAAAACGACAGACATATCAGACGCTTGTTGCAGAGTTTTAATCAAATCCAAAATCTGTTTTTGAACCGTTACGTCTAATGCCGTTGTTGGCTCATCGGCTATCAGTAAAGCAGGGTTACATGAAAGAGCCATCGCAATCATGACGCGCTGTTTTTGCCCACCACTGAGTTGGTGCGGATAGCTTCTGAAAGCCCGCTGTGGGTCAGGGAGTTTTACTTTTTCAAACAGCGCAAGGGTTTGGCATTTGGCTTCTTCATTTGTACAATTTTGATGGACTAAAATGGCTTCGGTTACTTGTTGTCCGCAGGTATAAACGGGATTAAGAGAAGTCATAGGCTCTTGAAAAATCATGGCTATTTCGTTGCCACGATAATGTTGCATTTTATCTTCTTGAAGCGCTACCAAATCAACATTTTGCCCCCCCTCTCCAAAGGAGTCCCTCTGGACAGTATAATAGCGAATTTTACCCGTAGAAATTTTCCCCGGTGGTTCATTTATCAAGCGCATGATACTCAAAGATGTAACAGATTTACCCGACCCCGACTCACCCACAATACCCACTGTTTCACCTTTGTAGAGTGTGAAACTAACGTTGTTCACGGCAGTCACTTGACCCTCTTCTGTGTGAAATTGAACGGTCAGATTTTCAACATCGAGAAGCATTATCTTTTCAGTCATACAATCGCTTTTTTATCCATAAAATATTGAATACCAATGGCTATACCTACACCAATAGCGGAACCAAACAAGACATCTTCTGGAAAATGTGCCACAAGATATACCCTTGAAATGCCTACAAAGACTGCCAAAGTAAAAAATAATATAACGGCACGAAAACTTTTATTGAAATAAAATGCCATAATTGTTCCCAAAGCAAAACCAGCTGCCGAATGACCCGATGGGAAACTTGTCGCCCCCCTCAGTATTTCGTAACCTTTAACAAGTTGAATATGAGCTAAATAGTTGTTTTGTTCAAAAACGGTAAAAGGTCGGTCGTGTGCTAAAACGGTTTTTAATACTTGAGTCACTAAAATGACAGCCAAGCCTGAAAGGGCTATTTTCAATGCTTGGTTCTTTTTTTTATTGAAAAAATACAATAAAGTTAACACGACAAACGCCCATTCTTCGCCCAAACGGGTGAGCGTTTTAAAGAAAAAATCGTTGAAATTTGTGCGGTGGGCGCTGAAAAAAATCAACGCATCTGTTTGAGAACGGGTCAATTGATATGCGAAGAGGAGTATAAAAAAAGCGAAATAGAGCTTAAAATATAATTTATTGTCTTCAATGATTTTCAACATATTCAAACAGATTGTCTTTTAAAAAGCGCTAAAAGCGTTTTAGGATTAAGGCTATGCAGTAGTTTTGCAGGCTCGAAATTGATAAATTTATAATCATTCAAAGCGCGATAAGTAAGTATAGCCGCAACAGGTATCATGACCAGAACAGGCAACCAAGCTGCCATGGGCGCAGAAAGGTCGTTGGTATTTCGCAAGTTTTTACAATAAATATTGCTGACCATGTAAATCATAAAAAAAACGATAGCTACTAATATCGGCATGCCAAATCCTCCTTTTTGAATAATGGCACCCATAGGTGCGCCTATGAACAGGAATACAAAACAGATAATGGCATAATTGTATTTCATGTGCATTTCGTATAAAAACTTTCCCGCTGAAGTATGTAACCCCTCAATATTTCTGACAGCATTTTCTGCGGAAGATTGAGCGGCACGGGCTTTATCAATTGCCATAGTGTAAACAGATACGATTTCGTAAGGTTTTTTATTTTTATTAAAGTCATAAAAATAGGTTGCCATTTTTTTTAAGGCTTGGGTATCCACTTTTACAAGCTCTTTTTCTTTTTTGGCAAAAGGTGTACCTGCCAAACTTGTTTTGGAAAATGAATCTAAAACAGCATTTGATGGCTTTTTACCCTTTTTTATGGATTTGCTTTGAGAGGCGATTTGAACAGATATTTTTACCGTGTCAATAGGTTTGGGTAGGATGGAGTCCAATTTACTCATACCTTCTTTGATGGTAAATTGGTCGCCTACACCCCTTTTCATTTCATGGATATAATTGCTGCTTAAATTGAGGATAGAATCAGCAAAGTGTTTCAATTCCCAACTGTTTTTCATTTTTTGGTGGTTTTGAAAAAGGTCTTCATTGGTACGGCGGCGTTCAAACTCACTTAAATCGAATATTTTTTGCCAAGATTTATACTTGATGCGAATAAAAGGATAGGTTTTGCTGCCTTCATTTGTAGCGCCCTGTGTTTCTTGAAACTGCGTTCCGTCAAAAAGATTCATGACAATAAATTGCTTATCACCCGTTGTGAACATTTCACCTTTTTTGGCAGTCGTTTGATTGATAAGTGCCCCATTTGACTTGTTTGAAAAAACCATGACGTTTTCTAAAGACCGACCATCACCACCTTTTTTACCAATGAGAAGGGTATAATCCCTAAATTCATCGTTGAAAACGCCTTCTTGCATGGTTAATGTGGGCTTAGATTTGCGAATATCGAAGAAACGGGAATAAAATTTCAAATTTGCCCACGGAATCACTTGCTCAGAAACAAAAATAGAGGCAACGGTAATAAAACTTACCACTACCATCAAAGGGCGCAAGATGCGGACTAAGCCAATGCCTGCTGATTTGAGGCTTGATAGCTCATACCGTTCTGCCAAATTACCCATCACCATGACCGTTGAAATCAAAACGGCAATCGGAAATGCCATCGGCACAAGCGTCATTGAAAGATAAGAGATTAACTCTGTGAGTTCAAAAATGGTTAAGCCTTTGCCCATTATTTCATCAATATAGACCCAAAGCACTTGCATCACCAATACAAAAAGGGCTATACCAAATGAGACAACAAATGGTGGAACAAAGGAAGTGATTAAGAATTTATCTATAATTTTCAAGGTGAAAAGCTTTTAATGAATGATGCTCCCCCGACCCCAGAGGGGAGTTAGTATCATAACTCCCCTCTGGGGTCGGGGGAGCATCATTTTTTTATCTGTGCAAAACTAAATCAATTTGAGCATTTTTATCGTAAAATTTGTTTTTTAGAAGGAAACAAATAATTATTTTATAAATCTGCTATTCTGTCCGTAAATTTGCCCGATGAATCAGAACGATAAAATTATTAGTGTAACGCAAAAATGGCTCGAAACGTTTGTACTGGGCTTAAATTTATGCCCCTTCGCAAGGCATCCCTACCGCAATGGCAAAATTCGGTTTGTTGTTTTTGAAAATGAAAATTTGGAACATTTGACGGAAATGCTTGTGAAAGAAATGGCTTATCTCGAACAAACACCCCCCTCAGTATGTGAGACCACTTTAATCATTTTGCGAGATGGTTTGAAAGATTTTGAAGAGTATCTGGATTATTTGGAAATGGCAGAATATGTTTTAGAACAAATTGACCTCTCTCATGTTTTTCAAGTGGCTTCGTTTCACCCCGATTATCAGTTTGAGGAAACTTTGCCCAATGATGCTGAAAATTACACCAATCGTTCGCCCTATCCTATGTTGCATATTTTGAGAGAAGATAGCGTAGAACGTGCCATCGAAGCTTTCCCCGAAGTGGGTGATATACCTGCTCAAAATATAGAAACGATGAACAAATTAGGGACAGAAAAGATAAAAAAAATGCTACATGAACTTAAAAAAACGCATAAATAGCCTCGTTGAACTCGGCAAACGCTTGACGCCTGAAAATGAAACACTACAAGCAACCGTTCGGCGCACTGCTTTTCACAATGCGTGGTTCACAGAAGCCAATCAATGGCAAGCTATTGGTGAAATCAGAACGCATTTTTTAAGCAAAACCAAGCTGAATAATTGGGTAAAAAATTATCGCTATTCAGAGGATTCACCCCTAAAAACGATTGGGTTAATCCTTGCGGGCAATATTCCTTTGGTAGGCTTTCACGATATATTATGTGTTTTTGTAGCCGGGCATAAGGCTTTGATGAAACTATCGGACAAAGACCCTTATTTAATGCCTTTTATCTTGAAAACCTTAGAAGACGTTGACCCTGAAACGAAAGATTATTTTGAAATAGTGGAAGGGGCTATGAAGGGCTTTGATGCCGTGATAGCCACAGGCAGCAACAATTCAGCACGGTATTTTGAGGCTTATTTTGGCAAATACCCGAATATTATTCGTAAAAACCGAAATGCGGTAGCAATACTGAGGGGGGATGAAACGGTATCAGATTTTCAACTTTTGGGCAAAGATATTTTTACTTATTTCGGTTTGGGTTGTCGCAATGTGTCAAAACTTTATTTGCCAAGAGGCTATAATTTTGAGCCTTTATTGCTTGCTTTGCACGAAGATTTCAAAGACCTTGTTTTACACGATAAATATAAGAACAATTTTGACTATAATTTCACTTTGCTCATTTTAAACAAAGTGGCTTATCAGTCCAACGGTTGTGTGTTGATGCGTGAAAATGAAGGCATTGCTTCGCCTATTGCCTGTTTACATTACGAATATTACGATGATTTTGCAGCTTTGAGCGAAAAACTAAAAGCGCAAAGCGATGAAATTCAATGTGTTGTTTCAAAGAAATCCATAGAAGGATTGCCTTGTTTTGGGTTTGGAGAAGCGCAAAAGCCGAGTCTTTCGGATTATGCGGATGGGGTAGATACGATGCGGTTTTTGTTGTCATTAAATTAAATCCCGCAGTACAAAAGTTTTAATCATTTTTTTCCCCTCTCTGGAAACAACGAGCCGCACTTTTTTACCTGCTTTTTTTTGAAATTTAAAATTTAGATTTGCTAAATGAAACAGCCGTGCTGGAATATAATTGACACTCAAAATTTCGTCCCCTTTTCTTAAACCTGCTTCAAAAGCGGGAGTATTGGTTTCTACATCATAAATAATAAATTGATTAAGATTAACGCCATTTGCAATAATAACCAAGCCGCTTTTATCATAGTTAAATTTGGTTTTGAAATATCTATTGGGTTGAAAATAGGATACTTCTTTATGGAAATCTAAAATTACTGTAAAACGGCTGAGAATATCACCCCCGAGTAAGCCATTGCGTCCGTAGAGATAGGAGCTATCCGTATCACTGTTTAATTCTTGAAAATGACTGACAAAATTGCCGAGATTGTAGCTCCCAATTTTTAAAGAATGAATACGTCCAAGATAGCCTTCTATGTGCCCACCTAAGCCGTTGCCGATATTACCTTTAATGACTTGTGGCGGCAATACCAAACCGGGTGCGGAATAAGTATGTAGCAAAAGAGATAAGGCGGCGCCCGTGTCCATCAAGAGTTTCAACTCCACCGTTGTATCCTTATTTATTTGAGCCGCTAAACGAATATAGGGTTTGCTGCGCATTGTTTCAATGGGCAATTGCTCAAATTTTCGATGGTCAGAAGGCTTAAATACTGAGGGGTCATAAATGGTTAATATTTGTTTATAATAATCTATTTTCATGACATACCCTTTGAAAGCCTCTGCACCAATGATGCCTTGAATATCCATGCCCGAAAATTGATCAAATTTAAAATAGTCTTCATCTAAAACTAAAATATCTTTTACAAGGGTTAAACCCGGCATTTCCATACGCACTTTCCGAGCAATATAGGCTTTTATTTGCGTTTTCATATCGGTACCCATAATGGTAATTTCACGGTCGTAAGTAGTACGCAATAAATCGGTAATTTCTTTTTTAGTTAAAATGGTATGCTCAGCCCCCGTATCTAAGATAAAACGAAGGGGGAACAAACCTTGAAAGAGGACTTTGAGAACGATAAAGTTGTCTTGGCGTTCAAAGGGGATATCTATTTTTTTGAAACCTCTATCCATATAAAAACCTGGAATCTGAGCGCAGATTTCTGACAGCAGGCTGAGGTGCATGAGCAAGATGATACAGCTTTTTCGTAGCATATAGGTTATAGTTGTCGTGCAAAGTTTTAATGTTGCACTATTGCATTATATTGAGTGTTGAAACAGTGCCTTACAGTAAGGTAAAATTATATAAATTTACGTAGTAAGCAAGTAAACAGTGTCTTATTTTCTTGATTTTAGCGGTAAATAAAAAAGGATAATAAAATTTCAAAAAAAAAAAACGAAAGGATTACTTGGATTTTCAAACATATTCATAACTTTACCTCGCAAATAAGAAAATAAAAACGCATACTTTTTTTGATTAATTTTTTTTGATAGTGTTTTCAAATACGGAGGGGGTAAAGGAGTCTTACATATTTGATGAAATTCATATTTTTCTATTAAAATTCTTTTTTATTACCTCTATTGTGTATTTTTGCTCCGACCAATTATATAGAACCAAATTTTAACTAAGAATTTTTAACTTACTATATTATAAAATGGTAATTTAAATTTGTAAAATAATTCTTAACAATTCTTTTATTAACTAAACAACAAGAATGTATGAAAATTAAGGTCAACTTCAAGAGTTTGATGCTGTTGGCGTGTTTTACAGCATTGACCAGTTTCGCATTTGCACAACGTACCGTTTCTGGTATGGTTACAGATGGCGAAACCAACGAGCCGCTTGTCGGTGCAGCAGTTGTTGTTACAGGTAC
The DNA here is from genome assembly GCA_043756725.1 of Saprospiraceae bacterium. Classification (GTDB taxonomy): domain Bacteria; phylum Bacteroidota; class Bacteroidia; order Chitinophagales; family Saprospiraceae; genus JAAFJT01. The sequence continues at coordinate 9,485 of JAYUQN010000027.1, read as the reverse complement.
AACAAAGGGGACATTAACAGATGTTGATGGCAAATATTCCCTTTCTGATGTCCCTGCAAGTGTTACAACGCTGACTTTTTCTTTTACAGGCTATTCAAGCCTAACTGTTCCTCTTGGTTCTTCTAATGTAGTTGATGCCAAACTTAAAGGTGGTACCATCTTGGAGTCGGTTGTCGTTGTGGGTTATGGTACTTTGAAATCGAAGGAAGTTACTTCTTCAATCACAACTGTTAAAAACGAAGACTTCAACAAAGGTAACATCAGTGACCCTGTTCAATTGCTTCAAGGTAAAGTAGCTGGTTTGAGTGTATCTCGCCCTACTGGTAACCCAAATGATGGTTTTGACATTCGTTTGCGTGGTGTTTCTACCATTGGTGCAAATGTTCAACCTTTGATTGTTGTCGATGGTATTCCAGGTGTAGATTTGAAATTGGTAGATCCGAATGATATCGAATCTTTCGATGTATTGAAAGACGGTTCAGCTTCGGCTATCTATGGAGCAAGTGCTTCTTCAGGCGTTATTCTTATCACGACTAAAAAAGGTGCTTCTGGTAAAACAACTGCTGATTACAATGTTCAATTGTCAAGTGACAATATCTCGAACACAGCTTCTATCCTTTCTGCTGCTGAATACAAAGCCATTGGTGGTACTGATCAAAAAGGCACAACAGACTGGTACAAAGAAATCTCTCGCAGTGCTTTGAGTAATATCCACAACTTGTCTTTATCAGGTGGTATTAACAAAACAGCTTATCGTATTTCAATGAACTATCGTGGCATACAAGGTGTCTTGTTGAATGACGGTTTCAAGCAATTGAATGGTCGTTTCAATTTGTCACAAAAAGCCTTGAATGATAAGTTAACTTTCACTATTGATGGTTCAGCTTCCAACAGAGATGCAACTTTTGGTTTTAATGAAGCTTTCCGTTATGCAACGACACACAACCCAACTGCTCCTGTTTTAGATGCTTCTGCTGCGGGTGTAGGTGGTTATCACCAAATCTCAGGTTTTGATGATTACAATCCAGTTGCTATCATTAAGCAAAGTACAAACGATGGCAAGTTCAAGAACTTGCTATTGAGTGGTAAAGCAGAATTGGAAATCGTTAAAGGCTTGAAACTTTCGGGCTTGTATTCAATTAACCGCCAAGGTTACTTGCAAGGTTCTTATTATAGCCGTGTAGGCCGTTTCCGTGGTCAAGACCGCAATGGTTTAGCAAGCCGTTTCACTCAAGATATTGATGAAAACTATGGTAATGCTACTTTGTCATACAATACTACTGCTGGTAAAGTAGATGTTAATTTTGTAGGTGGTTATGATTATAGAGACAGAACAAGAAACGAATTTGGTGCTACTGGTGGTGACTTTCCAACAGATGTTTTAGGCTATAATAACCTTGAATCTTCTAAAAACCTTACTACGGCTGCTCCTAATGTTAATATTTTTTCTTCAAAAGCAAATCGTAAATTGATTGCCTTCTTTGGTCGTGCAGGTTTCAATTATGACGATACATATTTTGGTCAAGTTACTTTGCGACGTGAAGGTTCAACAATGTTTGGTCCAAACAACAAATGGGGTATCTTCCCAGGAGCCAGTGCAGGTGTTGCGCTTCATAAAGTATTGGGTCTTACTTCATTTGACAACTTGAAATTGCGTGTAGGTTATGGTGTAACAGGTGCTTTACCTCCGGGTGAATATTTGTCTCAAACAACTTATTCAGCAGGAAGCAATGGTGCGCTTAATGCTTCAAGAAATGGTAACCCTGATTTGAAATGGGAGCAAAAAGCAGAAACCAATATCGGTCTTGATTTCTTAACTTTGAACTCTCGTTTATCTGGTACAGTTGAATATTATAACCGTAATATCAAAGATATGATTTATTTCTTTGGTAGCACAGCTGCGGGCTTGTTTGAAGTAAATGGTTTGTGGGCAAATGCAGGCGATTTGACAAGTAAAGGCTTTGAATTATCTTTAGGTTATGACATTTTGAAGTCTAAAAATAAAGGTGGTTTGAATTGGAAAGCCAACTTCAATGTTGGTACTAACGAATCTATTATTCAAAAAATCTCTACTGAGGCTTTGCGTATTGCAGAAAGTGGTCGTTTGAAAATTGCTCGTGTAGGTGCGCCAGGTTTGAATGATGACTTTATGATTTTGATTGAAGAAGGCAAGCCTATTGGTCAAATTTGGACTTTGGAGTTTGCAGGTGTAAACGCTAAAGGAGAAGTCTTAGCTAAGAGCGCAAAAGATGGTTCATCTATCCTGACAGGTGCGGCAAGTGACGATGATAGAAAAGTATATGGTTCAGGTTTGCCTAAAGCAACTTTAGGTTTAAACAACTCTTTTTCTATTGGTAACCTTGATTTGAGCTTTTTCTTACGCGGTGCTTTTGGTCACTCAATCATCAATGAAAATCGTATTTTCTATGAAAATGCTGAACCCGGTTCTATCAAAAACTACAACCGTATTAAGACAAAATACTGGAGAGATGACGTGAAAGAAGCTAAGTGGACAAGCCTTTATATTGAGAAAGGTGATTTCATTAAATTGGATAACTTCACTTTGGGGTACACAATTCCAATGGCTCAAGGTGGCGCATTCAGCAAAGCAAGAGTATATGTTTCTGGCAACAACTTATTAACTTTTACAGGTTATACAGGTGTTGACCCAGAAGTTCGTTACTCCGACGTTGGTGCTTCTGATAATGGCGGTACTCCAGGTCGTTTGTTCAACCCAGACCCATTAGCTCCTGGTATTGACCGTCGCTCAAACTACTATGCTGTTCGTTCTTTCAGTGTAGGTGTTAACTTAGGCTTCTAACGAAAACAGGAAATCGCTTTTTTGAAATACATAAAGCAGCGTTTGTTTAAAAAAAATCGTAGTTCATACTGTGGGGATTTAACATTAATACCTTAATTCAAGTTAAAATCTCCTCAGCCTTTATTAAAATTCATTTAAAGATAACTATCAAAAAAATATCAAAAAAATGAGAAGTATTAAATTATTTGGAAAGTACTTATTTGCAGGCTTGCTTTTAGCAGCTGTTAATAACTCTTGTACAGACCTTAAAGAGCAACTCTACGACGAGGTGCCTGCTGACGAAGCAGCAGCTATTACGGCAAGATTGACTGAAGCACAAGTTAAAACAGCAATTTTGGGTGCTTATAATAACCTTGCAGGCGGTTTGCACGGTGGCCACAACTCTATGTTTTCAAACAATGAGGTAGCTACAGATGAGGCTCTTGTACCGCAACGTGGCGGTGACTGGTACGACGGTGGACAATGGATTCGTATGCACCAACACAATTATAATAAAAATGAAGATTCTTTCAACAACGCTTGGAATGGTCTTTATTCTGGCGCCGCTATTTGTAATCGTTTGATTGTGCAGATTCCAAAAGCACAACCAACATTGGCTCCTGCTTTGATTGCAGAATTGCGTGCTTTGCGTGCTTATTACTACTACCGTATCTTAGATATGTGGGGTAAAGGTCCAATCTTTACAAAATATCCAGGTGATATTGCTGAATCAACAGTAAAATCAAGTTCAGAATTATACACTTTCGTTGAAAGCGAGTTGAAAGCTGTAGTCGGTTCTTTGCCTGATGCAGGTGCTGCTTCTTATGGTCGTATGACTAAGCATGCAGCTAACGCTACTTTGGCTAAATTATACCTCAATGCAGGTAAATACAAAGGGGCTGCTGATTGGGCTGCTTGTAATGCTGCTTGTGATGCTATTATTAGTTCTGCTAAATATTCTTTAGAAGCAGATTACAAAACCAATTTCTGGGCTGGTAACGAAGCTTCGAAAGAAAACGTTTGGGTAATACCTTATGACCCAACTGCATTAGGCGGTTTCCAAATCGTGCAAATGTCTGGTCACTACGAAACGCAAAAGACTTTCAACCTACAAGCTCAACCGTGGAATGGTTACTGTACTTTGGCGGAGTTTTATGACTCTTATGATGCAACTGACAAACGTAAAGCGGCTAACTTCTTAGCAGGTCAGCAATTTGCTGCTGATGGAACAACAAAAATTGAAGATAATGGTGCAGAGTCAAATGACCCAGATGGTAAGCTATTGAATTTCACAAAAGAAATCAACGAACTTTTCCCGGGTTGTTTGCGTCAAGCAGGCGTTCGTATCTTCAAATACCGTCCAGCTTTGGGTTCTTCTCCTGATATTTCTAACGACTTCCCAATCTATCGCTATGCTGATATTTTGTTGATGAAAGCAGAAGCTCTTTGGAGAACAAATGCAGCAGATGCAGCGGCTTTAGGTTTGTTTAACCAAGTCCGTGTCCGTGCAGGTGTAACACCGTGGACAGCGGCTGACATGACAGGAACAAAAATCTTGGCTGAATTGGGTCGTGAGAAATTTGCTGAAGGCTGGAGACGTCAAGATATGATTCGTTTTGGTAAATACTTTGCGAAGTATGACAAATTCAAATCATTGGATGGTGAGCCTGCTGGTAAAGGCGTGTTCCCAATCCCACAATCTCAGATTGATGCGAATAAGAACTTGACTCAAAACGAGGTTTATAAATAGTCAAAAAATCTGATTAAGATAAACTCAAAAAAAGGGTAAGTCGTGTTTCACGGCTTACCTTTTTTTATGAGCGTAATCAAAAAAAATTGTAGCTTTGACTATGTTTTAATTAAAAATACTCTACCTAATGCGATTGCTCAACTTGTGCAGTATCTGTGTTTTAACGACACTCCTATCCTTTACCAATTTGCAAGCACAAGGCATATCGGGTACGACAACGGTATGTCCTGACGATATTGTCACGTATCGCTATGTTAATGCCACTTGCAACAGCCCTTTGACATGGATTTTTGCAGGAAATGCAGTGCTTTTGGCTAAAAATGATACAGTTAGAATACAATTTGCTGAAAAAGGGGATTTTATTTTAAAAGTACAGTGTGGCGCGCAGATGGATAGTTTGCGTGTAAACGTTGGAGATTGCAGCCACGACCTCTGTATTGGTCAAAATTTAGTACCCAACCCCAGTTTTGAAGATTTTGAGAATTGTGATATTGTCACCCGTAATTTTTCATTGACAGAGTTAGTCCCACCCTGGGATGATTTTCCGAAATATGGGGGGCGAAAAGATGGTCCTTCCAGCACAGACTATTTGAATCCCAATTGTACTACCATTTCTGAATTTTATAAAAATATTGGACATAAAGGACGAACAGGGGCTGGTTTTGTCGGTGGATTTCAATTGTATTATGTTTTGCCTGCTTCTGACGGCGATACTTTACACAACAATCGGGAATATTTTGCTGTGCCATTACGCACACCCTTGACCGTAGGCAAAACCTATCGTGTCCGATTTTATACTAAAAAAGTAGGTTCTTCTGTTGGTTATAAGAGTTATGAAGCGATTGGTGGCATCGGCATTCGATTTACAGAGGAAAAACCTTATTCGCAGTTTGGTTTTGCCAGAAATAGAAGTGGGACAAGCACTTGGTATGAGTATATTGGCAAACCTGCTCAAATAACAAGCCCGAAGGAAGTAATACTTGAAGATACGACGTTTTGGACGCGTATTGAAGGGCATTTCACAGCCGATAAGCCTTATAAATATTTGATAGCGGGCAACTTCTTTTCCGACAAACAAACCCATGTAAAGCAAGTAGAAGCACGATTGGGGTATGTTGCCTACTATATTTTTGATGATATTTCAGTTCAAGAACAAGGTTCTGGTGTGAATTTCACTTGGATTAGCACCGATACGATTGTTTGTAGAGGGGAAACAGCACGGCTCACTTATCACATGTCGGCGGATTCTGCTTTTTTAAAAAATAAAAATACAGGTAAAATGACCCCCCTCAGTATTAAGCCTACTTTTACACTTGAATTGCCCAATTTGCAAGTAACAACAGATTATGAATTGATTTTGAAGAAAAATGACTGCCGAGATACTGTACCCTTTCGCGCTGTTGTTTTACCCGATTATAATTATGTTGTCAAGAAAACAAGTTGTTTCCCTATTGATACAGGCACTTTCACCCAACTTTTTCAAACAACCCGAGGCTGTGATAGCATCGTAATTATTAAAACGGTGCTGACATATCAAGATACAACGCTTTTAAACCTTTATACTTGTCAAACAACAGAAACAAATCTCGTTTTATTGACCCTTCAAAGCACGCAAGGTTGCGATAGTTTTGTATTAAAACGCACATCGTTTTCACCCAAAGACACAACGCTTGTAGTTTTCAATACGTGCTTTGTAAAAGATACAGGTACTACCCTTGTGCGGCTTGTGAACCGATTTGGTTGTGATAGTTTGGTTATAAAACGAACAAAATTAAGCCTTCTCCCAAAAATTGAGTTAGGAGAATCTGTAAATATCCCAATCGGCACTCGTTATACCTTAAAACCTTTGATTACAGGTGATTTGGTAAAGTCCATTATTTGGCAACCTTCGGAGGGTTTGAATTGCAGTGATTGTTTAATGCCTGAAATCGTTTTAACCAAAAGTCAAACTTATAAAGCGCAGGTCATTGGACAAAATGGTTGTAAAAGCGAAGATGATATTTTATTGAAAATAGCAGAAACGCCTTATATCTATATCCCCTCCGCTTTTACACCTAATGATGATGGCATTAACGATGTCCTCACTGTTTATGCCGATGAAAATCGGGTGAAAATGATTAACAAATTTGCTTTGTTTAACCGATGGGGGAATATGGTTTTTGAAAAAAACAACTTTTTACCCAATGATGAGCAAAATGGGTGGAAAGGCGATTTCAATAATAAAACACAATTAAGCAATGAAATTTTTGTGTATTTTATTGAAATTGAGTTGCACAATGGGCAAAAAATTGTGCTAAGTGGAGATACAACCCTAATTCGATAGGTGAAAAAATAAAATTATTGTCAATAACTTGAATTAACGCGTCTACCAACTAACCAACCAACTACTTATTTCATCACGGTCACATCGCCACTTTCAACAATATTTTTATAAGGTAAATCATTGTCTATCAATGTATTATACTCTACGACCCATGCGTAAACATCTTGCGAGCATAGTTGCCCTTTATAAGTACCATCCCACGTTTCATTTATATCCATTGTGCTAAAAATTAAATTCCCAAAGCGATTTAAAATTGAGAGTTTATACTCTTTCATATAAATCACTTTGCAATTGATGAAGGGTTTAAAGGTGTCATTTTCACCATCCCCATTCGGAGAAAAGGCGGTAGGGGCATAAAAATCGCAATAACAATCACGGGCTTTTACATCCGTTCCAAATTGAAGCGTACATTGAGGAGTAGTAACAGTCACCGTGTAACGTCCAGCATTATTTACGGCAATTGCATTTGATGTTTGTCCTGTTGACCAGCTATACTTGGCTTCCACATTAATCGCTAAAATAACCGAAGGGACTTTATCGCAAACCAAGGTATCCGTAGGCAAACCTTTATAGCCTTTTTCAGGCACAACGACAACAGTATCCGCAAAATAAAGTCCATCTATTTTTGCTTCTACATAATATTTACCCAGTTTTGATACGGTCAAAGTGTTTTTTGTTGAACCATCATTCCAAGTATATTCTGAATCGTAGAAGGTGGCATCAAACGTTTTTGTTGTATTGTTGCATAAAAGAAACGAATCTGGTAAAGGGTTAAATTCTGAAATAATAACATCATCAATATAAAAGATATTGGAAATAGTGCAGACGCTACTCACTTGAAATTTATTGGTGTCTATCTTCGTGTTTTTATCGGTTTGAAAATTACCAATTGTTACAAATTCTTCATCGCCTTTTGCATGAAATTGTCCACTCACTTTTGTCCAATTTTGAGTATCTCGTATCATTTTTCCTGTATTTTCAGCGACATGAATATCAAAGTTGAAATTGTCACCAAATTCTGGTTTTTTTTTCCGATATGTGACAGTCATACCAATAGCATCCGAATATATCCACCGTGTCCATGAAAACCTTGAATAATGAGGGGCTACTAAAAAGCGAGCGAAATAGTGTCTGCCCACCCGTAAGGGTTGTTTTAAAGAGGTAACAGCGTAAGTTCTTTGACCATACGTATAAACACCAATAAACCCGCCACCAGAGGAAGGCTCTTGATAAGTTTCACTATAACACCACGGGTTAGGGCTTATAAAAGGGGCTTTAAAATTGGGACCAGGTGAAAAACCTAAAGGGAAACAACTGTTGCAAAACATGGTACCTACATCTGTTTCCCAGTTATGAACTTTACGATTAGCGCAATCAACAGAGTCAAATCCTGGATTCGATACAAGATTTATTTGACTTAACCCATTATTTTTAAGCATAAAAAATACAAAAAAAGATATAAAGTAATGTTTTATCATGGTATTTGTCTTATAAACTTATAAATTTAGCTTAAAGGTAGCAAAAATTTAAGAAATACTGAGGGGAGTAATTTTCGAGTATTGTAAGTGTTATTTTTTATTTCTACCTTTAGACTCTACTTTTTTCTCTTTTTAAATACTAAATCTTTCACACATGAAAAAGTTAATTTTATTCTTCTGCCTATTTTTACCTTTTATTGCGAATGCCCAAGGTGCTGCAAATACTAATTTGCAAAATAATGGCGTAGCATCCATGTTGGATGCTACATTTGTTCCAAAATTTAATATGGCAGAGATAAAGATAAAAGGCACACGCTTCTTTAATAATGAATATGAACATGGCGAAGTGATCCTGAAAAACGGGCGCAAATATGGAAGCGAATTGCTCTATAAGTTTGACGAATTTGAAAACACTGTACAAGTTAAATTAAAAAATGGTAAAGAAGTGTCATTGCCATCGGCTGAAATTGAAATTTTCAAATTGCATTTTTCCAGTGATACCTTGATTTTTTTTAGGTCTGAAGTCCCTAACGACAAGGGAAAAGAGCGTCTTTTCTTAATTTTATATGCCACAAACCAATATAAATTATTAAAATTGCCGAGTAAACGCTTTCGCACTGTTAATAATAAATTACCGTATGCCAGTGGCGAAATCTACGATGAATTTAAGGATGATTCAAAGTTTTTTTTCAAACTTGGTACAGGTGCTTTTAATGAAATCAATCTAAGTAAAAAAGCTTTAATAAAAGCTATCCCCTCTCGAAAAGCTGTTTTACAACAATTTTTTGAAAAGCCCGAATACAAAGATCTAAATGAATGGAATATTGCAGAACTGCTACAAAAAATTGATAATTAATATGTCAAAAAGTTACTCATAAAATCGTTGTTATTCCCTTCGAATTCAGCAATTTCGAGTCATTAATTGAAAAATAAGGTTACAATACTTTAGGGTTTTGTAACCTTATTAAAAATCTAAAAATAACTTATAATACTGGTAACTTCGGAAATCTCTAAACTGTGCGAAAAAAGCCCTGTTAGGGGTGAAATATTGGTAATATTAGCGAACAAACCGTCCTTACAAGCCCCTTTAGGGGTGAAATAGCATGAGATTACACCCCTAAAGGGGCTTTTTAA
>JAYUQN010000026.1:0-2351 GCA_043756725.1 Saprospiraceae bacterium | reverse complement strand
AGTTAAGAGTGAAAATCCAACCCGGATGTCGTTGCCATAACATATTTTTTACGGATCGTAAAGTCTCCAAAATGCTCTCCTTTTTCCCTATTTTTAGCGTAATCCTCTAAAATAGGTTTCAATTCGGCAATAATTTCGGCTTCATTCAACATTTCTTTATACAATTTATTCAGTCTTTCACCATTGTGAGCCGCACCCAAATATAAATTATACCGCCCAACTGCCCGACCTACTAAACCAATTTCACCCAAATATGGACGACCACAACCATTCGGACAACCTGTCATACGCATAACAATTTTTTCATTATCCAAAGCATTCAAGCGAATAATACTGTCCAATTTACTTATCAAACTGGGCAAATATCTTTCCGCTTCCGCAAACGCCAACGTACAGGTATTCAACGCCACGCACGACATCGAACTCAAGCGCAAAGCCGTGTGTTTATAGGTTTCACGCATCACACCATATTGACTTAAAATATCTTGAACACGGTCTTTACTGGCAGGGGGGATATTACAAATCATCAAATTTTGATTGCCTGTCAAGCGAAAATCGCCTTTCCCGAGCATGGCAACCTTATGTAATGCCGTTTTCATTTTATACTCCCCCGTGTCTTTCACCCTTCCGCCTTCGATGAAAAGCGTCAAATTGAGGTTGCCATTGTGGTTTTCAGACCAGCCGTATTGGTCGCCAGTGCTTTTAAATTCATACGGTTTTGCGGGTTGTATCGCATAGCCTAAACGTTTTTCTAATTCTGCTTTAAAAACGTCTTCACCTACTTTATCAATCGTGTATTTTAAGCGTGAAAATTTGCGGTTTTCACGGTTGCCCCAATCGCGTTGCAGGGTCATTACTTTTTCACACACGTCAATGACTTTATCTTTTTCACAGTAACCCAACATACCCGCCAAGCGTGGATAGGTTTCAGGCATGCCGAAAGTCATACCGAAGCCGCCACCTATGGCAACATTGTACCCCCTCAGTATTCCGTCTTCGATGATGGCAATTAAACCGACATCGTTGGCGAAAATATCGACATCATTATAAGGTGGGATGGCGAGGGCGATTTTGAATTTACGGGGCAGATAGTGCTTGCCGTAAATGGGTTCGCTATCGGTGGCTGTGGTGCGGGTTATTAAATTGTTGGCTTTGGCAACTATTGTAGCGGCGAATTTATTCGCCGAAGCCCACTTGGGGTCGGCGGATAAATCCGCCGCTACAGGTTCGGCTGAAGCCGAAGCTACGGGCGTCGATGAATCCGTTGCAGCATTTTCAAGCCATATTTCATAATAAGCAGACGTTTTTGGCGTCAAATGCGCAGATATTTGCTGGGTATGTTCATACACTTCCGCATGGGCAGGTGTTTGATAGGGATTGGGATTCATCATCACATTCCGATTCACATCGCCACAACCTGCTATCGAATCCAGTAAAACTTCATTGAAACCTGCGATGGTTTTTTTCAAATCCCGTTTCAAAATACCATGCAATTGAAAGGCTTGACGGGTCGTCAATTTCAAACCCCCGTTGCCATAAGTATCTGCCAAATCGGACATGTTGAGCCACTGTTGAGGCGTACAAATACCGCCTGGCACACGCACCCGTATCATGTACGAAAACAAAGGTTCGAGTTTTTGACGCTTGCGTTCGCTGTCAATATCTCTATCCGTTTGTTGATACGAGCCGTGAAATTTTATCAATTGCGTATCATCGGCAGCGATTGAGCCTGTGACTTCATTGTTTAAACTTTCAACCAAAGTACCCCGCAAATAGCGGCTTTTGTCTTTAATGATTTCTACTTCTGAGACTTTATTTTCCATGATGCTTTTTTATTGTAGTGGCAACTTTAGTCACTGAAAAAACTTAAATCAGTGACTAAAGTCGCCACTACAGGTATATTTTATTTCAAATTTTATTTAAAAAAATTGGTTATTTAAAATTTGTTCGCTAATTTTGTGTGTTCGTGTTTTTCAACAAAACTAAAAAATACAATGATGATAGCAACACAAGGCATTTATTATATAGAAACAGCTGTTGAATCTTTGAAAGCTGCTGGAGATTTAGATATTGAACTGAATCTTAATGCAGATAAAGAAATAGACGGTTTTATGACGCTTTTCAATCAAATTTATCCGATTGAAGCAAAAAAAGAGTTTCGTTTGACCCAAATTGCGGAGTTAAAACACTTAAAAAACGCTTATCCTAATCTTATTTTAATCGCTGACATTCTTTCTGACAATACTAAAAAAGCTTTAAAAGCTAATAATATCAATTATCTCGATACTGTTGGTAATGCCTATATTCAACAACAAGCAGGTTTAATTTGGCTCAATAGCCAAAAACGCATT
>JAYUQN010000025.1:0-2352 GCA_043756725.1 Saprospiraceae bacterium | reverse complement strand
GGCATAACCTATTGATTTACAAGGGCTTTTAAGTGAAATTTCAACCAAATTTTTATCTTTTTCATCGTAAAATAAAACGCCTTGTGTATCAATTGTCTCGATGAAAATTTTAAACTGTTCCACGTAATTTTCAAAGGTTGGAAAGACGTTTGCATGATCCCACGCTATGCCCGTAATGACCGCAATATGTGGATGATAATGATGGATTTTAGGCACCAAATCAATAGGAGAGGAGAGGTATTCATCGCCTTCGATAATCATAACGGGCGCATCAGAAAGACGCACCATCGTTTCAAAACCTTCGAGCATTGCCCCGACAAGGTAGTCAAAATCCCGTTTCCAATAGTATAAAACGTGCATAATCATAGACGTTGTGGTGGTTTTACCATGACTGCCTGCTATGACGACCCGTTTTTTATCTTTGGCGTGTTGGTAAATATATTCGGGGTAGGAATAGATTTTTATGCCCAAATTCTGTGCTTTTAGGAGTTCGGGGTTGTCTTTTCGGGCGTGCATGCCTAAGATAATACAATCCAAATCAAGGGTGATTTTTTCTGGAAACCAGCCCATTTCAGCAGGTAAAATGCCCACTTTTGCCAAGCGTGACAAAGCAGGATTGTAAATTTCATCATCAGAACCTGTGATGTTATGCCCGTTTTGATGGAGTGCTAAAGCCAAATTGTGCATAGCAGCGCCACCAATGGCGATGAGGTGTATTTTCATAAAACGTATTTAGTTGTTAGTTAGCTGATGGGTTAAACGAATGGTAAAATTATCGCGGAGGATAAGTTTTATAAAAATCACCTCTTGAACCTACGGATTCAAAAATGGCTTCTGTACCTAACAAGAAAAACCCTATCCGATAATCACCCATACGGATGCGATAATAGTGACGGTTTCCTGCAAGGAGCTTTAATTGAGGAATTTCAGCAAGACTTTGAGCCATTCGTACGGTTTGGATGGCAGCTTCAACCTGTTGTTGAATTGGAGCAGGTAATCGAGCCAATTTTTTTAAGAAATTTTTTTTAAGGCTAACGTCCATAAGTACCCGCTTTGAGTTGAGCTAATACATTGTCCGTTTCTTTTGTGCTGACGACAACATTATCGGGGTCGTTGGATTTGTAAAGCATCATTTCAAGCAAGGAAGCATCTTGACGTTCATCATCGTCCATTTTATGCCATTCCCCTGTAATCACATATTTCTCATGCAAACGTTGACGCACTGCAAGGATTTCTTCTATATCATCCCCTTCTTCTAAAGTAGTGGATTGCCCCTCTGCCCAGTTTACATTAAAGGGTGTCTTATCAGAGCGAACTTGATAAGAAATTTTCAATCGTCCAAGAAATTTAATAACCCGTTCGTAGAGATGCGGGTTATCGAAGCGAATAATAATTTCGGTCATGGTTAGAAAATATTAGATTGAAAATAATCGGTGTACTGTGATTTGATGATGGTTAGAAAGGATTGTCGAATCATTTGTTTGACAACCATAAATCATCATCATCCTTATTAAAATTTTTAACTTCATTAGCAAAGTGTTTAAGAAAAAATACTTTTAACATCCATCTCTAAACCTTTCAAAATGGAAGATTCAACCTTTCCTTCACTTTCTAAAAATTGTAAAAGCCTATAATCATTGTTATCAAAAATATAGATTTCAAGCGTTTCATTTTTAGGGTCAATTATCCAATACTCCTTGACAGCGAACTTTTTATACATCTCTTTTTTATCAAATCTATCTACTTTGATAGAACTTGGAGACATAATTTCAACTATTAAATCGGGTGCGCCCATAATGCCATTTTCTTTGTCAATAATAAAAAGTCTATCGTTTGAAATAAAGGCTAAATCGGGTTGCGTTTGATTGTAGTTATCAAAAAAAACGTCGATTGGGGCTGTGTAGCCTTTTCCTGTATCTGGATTTTCTTTTAAAAAAGTGCCAATAATCAAAGATAAATTCCATGAAATATCTTGATGTAAAGGTTTGGGGGCAGTTCTTCTCATAAGTACACCATTAATTAGTTCATAGATAAAAAAGTCATTATCAGGAAATTCCATTTCCCGAAACTCTTTGACTGAAATTTTTTTTCCTATTATTTGAGACATAATAAAATAATTTAGAAGTCAAATTTAGTATTTTTTTTTCAAACTACTATTTTTATTTGCTTTCCACATCTCACTAAAGATATTTGTCAACCGTATTGATTTTTAACTATTTTTGCAACCTTATAAATTTAGGAACGTGAAAAATGATAAAGTATCATTTTCAAAATTGTAAAGCATTGATTTTTCCCTTCCGAAGGAATGCCTATGGCAAAAGGGATGCCTTCGGCACAACGCTTTCTTAATTC
>JAYUQN010000024.1:0-2352 GCA_043756725.1 Saprospiraceae bacterium | reverse complement strand
TTTTTTTTGCAAAAAAAATCAAAACCCCATCAAATTTCATCAAAAAACTTACCCTAAATCTGAATAATTTTAAAACTCATCCTGCGGTTTCCGCTTATAAAAATCTACACCTGAGCCATGCACCCAACCAATAGTCCCTCTTTTAGTTTTTATTTTAAACCAGGGTTTGGTAACCTCCGTCCCATTTTCTAAACGTACTGTTTCTGCTGTTTCTGAAACTTCCTCTAAAAAATACACTTGGTCGTGTAGTTTAAGCTTACCTAAAGACTTTGATTTTACATTCGGTTGTGCCCGCACATTTAAGCCCGAGCGCAAAACGTACAACGAAGCACCTGTTGGCTCAACCACTTTTGGCGTGGTTTGAACTGTCGTTACAGAAGGCGTGTTGTTGGGTCGTGGCGTTCTTGCAGGTGTAGACTGTGGCGTTGAATAAGGATTAGGCACTGTTTGTTGTGGAACAGGTTGCGGAACCGCTTGTCCTGGATTTGCAGGGGCTGGTGCTGTGGGCGTATACTGAGGGGTAGGCGTTGTCACATAAGGATCGATAGGTGGCAATGCTCTCGGTGTGGGTTTAGCGGCAGCGGGCGAGGCGATGGTATCGGGCAGAATGGTACTGCCTTCAGTCACGCTTTTAATGGCTAAATCATCTTTCTGCCTTTTGCAACGGGATGCGCCCCACAGCATAACACAAAGCACAAAAACAACGATGATAGCGGTTTCGATGTTCGGAAAAAATCTATTCATTATAAAGGAATTTTACAGTGTTTCATAAAAATTTAACTAAACAATTTTATTGCTTCAACAAAATTAACCCCATTTTTTAATTATTTTGTGCTTTTTATGACATAAAATTATGCAATACTTCATTTTAGAATTTTATGTTATTTTTTAAATATTGATAATCAAGTGTTTAAAAAATAATGATTTTAAAATTTTTAATTAAAATATACCAAAACCGTATCACCGTAGGCATTTTTAAGTATAAAAATTTCTACGGACATTGTTTCACACATCTCAAAACGAACTATGAGCGAACTGTTATATCGGGTTGCGCTAACTAAAATTCCTAAAGTGGGTGCTGTCATTTCTAAAAATCTTATCAGCTATTGTGGCAGTGCCGAAGCTGTTTTCAACGCCAAACGGCGAGAGCTAATGTCTGTTCCTAATGTCGGTGAAACTATTGCAGACAATATCCTAAAACAAGACGTCTTGACTTGGGCAGAGAAAGAATTGGCGTTTTTAGAAAAACACACCATTCAGCCCCTTGTTTATACAGACCCTAATTTCCCTCAACGCTTGAAAGTGGCAAATGATTGCCCTGCCCTCCTTTATTACAAAGGTACGACCGACCTCAATCACGGGCGTGTGGTAAGCATAGTTGGTACGCGCAAGCCTACACCTTATGGTTTACGCATGACGGAGCTTTTTACTGAGGGGTTAGCCAAATATAATGTATTGGTAGTCAGTGGTTTAGCTCTGGGCGTGGACGTTGCTGCGCATCGTAAATCTGTTGAGATGAAAATTCCAACTGTCGGGGTAATGGGTAGTGGACTACAAAGAATGTACCCCAATGAACACCGAGACATTGCCCGTCGGATGTGTGAAAATGGGGGATTGTTGACCGAATATCCAAGTGATCAAGACCCCGATCGAGAGCATTTTCCAATGCGTAACCGTATTATTGCAGGCATGTGCGATGCTTTAGTGGTCGTTGAAACAGGTAAATCGGGCGGTTCAATGATTACGGCACACATGGGTTTGGGCTATGATAAAGAAGTATTTGCAATGCCGGGGCGCGCAAGCGATAAAACATCGGAAGGTTGTAATTATCTTATAAAAAGCAATAAAGCCGCTTTGATTGAGTCTGCTGACGATTTTGCTGAAATGATGCGGTGGGATGAATTGGATAAAACCAAGTCCATTCAAACACAACTTTTTGCAGAATTGACGGATAATGAAAGGGTTGTGATACATATTTTACAACAATCCGAAGGCGGTGCTATGATAGATGCCTTGAGTCACCAAACTCAATTGAATCATAGTGCGATTGCTTCTTTACTTTTGACTTTAGAGTTTAAAGGCTTGATTCGTTCTTTGCCAGGCAAGCGTTATACTTTGGTTTAAACCGTAGCTTCGGCTTTAGCCGAACTCGTTTTAATGCCTTTAGGCGTTCAACGCCTAAAGGCGTTAAAACGAATTCGGCTAAAGCCGAAGCTACAAAAACAAAACCACCATTATGTAGATGGTGGTTCGTAGTAAACAAACTATGAGAAAACTTAATAAAATTCAAGCAAAAGACCCCGAAAAGTCTGTTGTTGAATCCTAAAACCATGCAAATAGAATAAGATAATT
>JAYUQN010000023.1:0-6129 GCA_043756725.1 Saprospiraceae bacterium | reverse complement strand
ACAATGTCAAAGTTTTTTCATCCAATTATCAACTCTACGGCGATATGTCCGAAAGGGTGATGAATATCATAAAAGACTATTGCGGCGATGTTGAAATTTATTCCATAGATGAAGCTTTTTTAAAATTTGACACCCAGTTTTCAACGATAAAAGAAATAGAATTGACGTGCCAAAACCTGCGCGCAAAAATACTGCAATGCACCAGCATCCCCGTTTCAATCGGCATTTCACCGACCAAAACATTGGCTAAATTGGCGAATCAAATAGCTAAAAAAGCGCAAATTTCTTTCAAAAAAGACACAATTACTGAGGGGGGTATCCATTCAGACGAAAGCCATAGAGGCGTATTTTGCTTGATAGAAATGAACAAATTTAATCATAATTTATCAAAATCAATCATTGATGAAATTCCACTTAACAACGACCGTAGAGAAACCTTTTCAGATGAAACGAACAAATTTAATCAGTATTTATCAAAAATGACCATTGATAAAATCTGGGGCGTTGGCAGAGCTTATCAACAACAATTAAATTACTACGGCATTTATACCGCTTTGGATTTAAAAAATGCCTCTGAAACATGGATAAAGAAAAAATTTGGCGTCGTGCTTTTACGCACTGTTAAAGAACTCAATGGCTTCTCCTGTCTCGATTTAGAAGCCCCCATTGAAAGCCGTAAAAACGTTATGGTCTCTCGGTCTTTCAACAAAGACATTTACAAATTGGCAGAGTTGAGCGAAGCTGTTTCGGTGTATGCTACTCGTTTAGGTGAAAAATTGCGCCACCATCAACAGACCACCCAACACATAACCATTTTTTTATGGACAAACCCTTTCAACCGCATAACAACCGATACGCGAATCTATTTTGCCGATTCCATAGAACTGCCTTATGCCACTTCCAACACGCCTGAATTGATACATTATGCGCTACAAGTGCTTGAGAAACTTTATAAAACGAACTATAATTATAAAAAAGCAGGCATTTTAGCCAGCGAATTGAAACCCAATGCCGTTATTCAAACCCACCTTTTTCATCCTTTTGAGCGTGAAAAACAAGGGCGACAAGTGATGCAAGTGATGGATGCGGTCAATAAAAAATATGGCAAACAGGCTTTATATGTGGCAACGTGTGGAACGAATCACACGTGGTCGAGACGAGAACAGTTTAAGTCCCCTTGTTATACGACTCAGTGGGGAGAGGTTTTAAGCATCAAATGAAATTAATAACTGTAAAAATTACACTTCAATAAAAGGCAAAAAGCCCTTAAAATCTAATTTTCAAAAGCTTTTATCAATTTAATAAGCGTGTTTCTAAAATATATCTAAATTTGCGTAGAACAGCTATGATGGTCAATAAATCTGCTTTATCGATGGAATCAAAAGCTTTAGAAATACAATAGTTTTTACCTTCCATTGTAACAAATCGCCAGTTAGCCCCCATAATATCAACACCATACATCGGTTTGTTATTCTTATTTTTTGCTTGGGCAATTAAAAACGCTTCTAAAAGTTGCGCCATAGAATCACCCGAAGGGTTTTTATATGGTTTGTATTCTTGAAAATGAAAATAGGGGGTTTCAAAAAAATCTAAAGTCCCTTTAGCTAACATAAAATCTGATTTGACTGTTAATCTAATATCTTCAATAGTAGCAGAAATGATTTTATCAAAATAACCCATCACTTTATCACTATCGCGCAAATATCCTAATTTTACAATATTACTAATAAATTTCATCTTTAAATCTTCTTCATTCCAGCCTGTTATATATTTTTGGGCGTTCGATAGATCTTCATCAAACATATATTGTTCTCCTATATTTAACTCTGGTGATTGCACATCAAGCCATTCTTGCATAACAGGCGTAGGCATGTTGATAATGCGATTGAGATTGAAGGTTCTTATCAATTCGCCTTCACTCCATTCTCTCTTTACACGCTCATCGTCTTGATTTTTTATTCTTTTTGCCATAATATATATAGGTTTTTTGATTAAAAATACCTTTTTTTCGATGACAAAGATACTTTTTTTTTAGCTCTTTCCAATTTTAATGTTTCAATTTCATAAGTAACTCAGGTCTATATTCAAAGTGCATCGTGTCATAATGATACCATCGCCCACCCCAAACAAAGCCGTGTTTTTCAAATATTTTCACAATGCCTAATGGAATATGGTTAATGTATTTTAAATCCACATCCTCCCCTTTCAGTTTCCATTCCTTATTATCCCATTGCCAATAGTTTGAAAAGGCAGTATTAATGTCTATGGTAATACCAAAACTGTGGGTGCTTAACCGATTGGTGCCCGATATGGTGCGCCAAGTGAAAGTGCCTGCGGGGTCTTTGAGGTAATTCACCCATTCGGGATGTTCGTCCAACTCCTCTGAAATTTTAGTGAATTGTTGAGCCACACCATTTATTTTAGACACTTTTAGTGTGTGATTCAAATGCTTCGGCAACCACCTTATTTCAACCAAATTGGCTTTCACTTCGGCTTCTGTATTGCCATACATTTTCCTGAAAAAAGGCTCAAAGCGCACCCTGCCAGGGTCTTCATTTTTTTTAGGCGCGTTGAAAAGGGTGTCCTGTGGATAAAGCATAGCACACACTTGGTCTTCCAAATCGGGCTTATTGAGCAAGGCTTGAAAGCTTTTTACCATACCATCATCAAACGCCATTTTAGTGGAATCTGCCCATATAACAGCATTTTTTTCAACGCCTATAAGCGTATGAGGATAAGCTTTTAAGAGTTTTTTTAGGCACAAGTTAGTGTCTGAGTTTACCGTGTTTAAAGAGGTTTCAGCCGTTTTTTTCAAGGAAAAATTGGTAAAAAACAGGCAAAATGTTGCTAAAAGGCTTAGAGAGAGGGTTTTGATTTTCATATTGTTTTATTAAAAAATGCCTACAAAGATAGCCTCTTTTCTATTTTTTAATAATAAAAGATATAACTTTGACAAAGTTGTGCTAAAAACAAAATTATATTTTTCGCTTAAAAAATGCACGGACTATTGTGAAATAAGTCGTTTTTTAACTATTATTTAGAAAACTATAACAATATCTTATCATGGAAAAATGTGTTCTCTGTGACAAACCACTGCCCGCTCGCTCCAAGCCCCTAAAAACAAGCAAAGACCTTGTCTGTTCTGCTTGCAATCAAAACATTATGAAAGAACCTCAAAAAGACGATACCGATGAAATGTCAAACAGAACCAAAGAAGAGGCTATAACACTCAAAGAAATAAAGAAAAGAATCAAGCATTTAGAAAAAATGGCTAATGAGCTGAGAGACATGATTGAAACCTCTCCCGATTATTGTGGCGAAAGCGAAGAAATGGCTGAAAAACTCCCCAAAGCCCTTCAACCCTACGTTTACACCCCTTTAAAATCGTACAAAATGACGGAGCTTTTATTAGCCATCGCCAAAGGTGAATATATGGACATCATTACAAAACAAGAGAGTGGCGTGCGTTTAGAAAAAGCCTTGAAAACGTCTATTTAAAAAGAGGATTATCGAAAATCAGCCGTTATTAGAGATAAAATAAAGGAAATAAAAGATAAAAAGACGAAATCTGACAAAAAATAAGACCTTGTCGAGATTATCTGCATACTCAAAAAAGGTTTTACAACCCGTACATACGGGCATGCTGCCAATGCACTGGTTTGCCCAGCGGTTTATCATATTTTGGAGGATATGAAACGGATTTTTGATAGGCGGTGATACCTTCATTTTACCCCAACAAAAACGCCAAATCCTCCTTAGAAAAATGCGGCTGCGTAGCCCCGTCAATAATATCCGCCACCAATTGTTTTTTGCGCTCTTGCAATTGCAGGATTTTCTCCTCGATGGTGTCTTTGGTGATAAATTTTAAGACCACCACCGTTTTATCTTGCCCGATGCGGTGCGCTCGGGCGATGGCTTGTTCTTCCACCGCAGGATTCCACCACGGGTCAAGTAGAAAGACATAATCGGCAGCGGTGAGGTTAAGCCCTACGCCACCCGCTTTTAGGGAAATGAGGAAGGTTTGAATGTTTTCTTTTTGCTGAAAATCTTGGATTTGTTGTTGGCGGTTTTGTAGCGATGTGTCGCCCGTTAGGAGGGCGTAAGGGTGTTTTTGGGTGTCAAAATGCTGTTGGTAGAGGTCTAAATTTTTAACGAAAAAAGCGACATTTTATGCTTGGCTTTTAGCTGATTTACAGCTTTACACGTATCGCTTTCCTTGTTTTTAATATATATAAGAGCGTTTTTTTAAATTTAATTTTTAACATCTTTAACCCCTTGTTAACTATGAAAATTATTACATCCTTTTCAATGCTTACAATTTAGTAAAAAGCAAAACAAATTCATCTTTTTTATTCCGAGCAATCGGTACATCCTTATCGTTTTGCATCACCACATACGTGCCTTCGCTTTTGATAAAACGCTTGATATGATTCAGGTTTATCAAATATTGACGGTGGGGACGGAAGAAGGAATGTCCTTCTAATATTTCTTCTACATCGCCCAGTGTCTTGGTTATCAGATGCACTTCTTTGTTGTTCAGATACACTTTTGTGTAATTATTGTCTGCTTCGCAAAGGACGATGGCATCAATTTCAATAAAAGTGTAGCCATGTTGATAGGGCAGGGCTATTTTATCGCTCATACTGCGTTGGGGTGCATAGAGTTGTTTTCGTAGCAAGTCCAATTGGCGATTGTCAAGTGCTTGTTTTTCTTCAGTTTTGTGAACGGCACTTATCAGTTCTTTGACATCAATGGGTTTCAGCAAATAATCTAATGCTGAATATTTAATAGCTTTCACCGCAAAACTATCGTAGGCGGTGGTAAAAATCAAGCTAAACTGTAAGTCCCCTATTTCATCTAACACTTGAAAGCCGTTCAATACAGGCATTTCAATGTCCAAAAAAAGAACATCAGGCTTGTGTTGACGGGCTAAAGTGACCCCCTCAGTAGCGACCGTTGTTTTACCAATTATCTGCACTTGTGGGCAATAATCGGTTAATAATTTGGCTAATACATTGACGCAGTGGCGTTCATCATCGATTATCAAGGCTTTCATTTTGGGTGTTTTAAGTAGCTTCGGATTTATCCGAACCCGTAGCTTCGGATTTATCCGAACCTGTTTAAACGGCTTTAGCCGTTGGCAATATTTATTATTACACACGGCTAAAGCCGTTTAAACGGGTTCGGATAAATCCGAAGCTACGGGTTCGCCTAAAGGCGAAGCTACGGGTCAGTTAACAAGGTATTTCAATCACAACTTTAGTACCACAAGCCCCCCCCTCAGTATCTACGAGGTCTTGAACAGACACTTGGGTATTTATTTTAAAAATTTCATTTACCAATTGAATACGCTCGGAAGTGATCGTCATACCAAACGATTTTTTACGCATGGCAGATTTGGATTTCAACTCTGCCGCCGCCGCTCGCCCGATGCCATCATCTTCTACTTCGATGTGTAAGAGATTTTCCTGTATTTGCTTGATGCGGACGGTCACTTTTCCACCCGAAGGTCGGTGCATCAAGCCATGCCATATCGCATTTTCAATATACGGCTGAATCAGCAAAGGAGGAATTTTAATGAACTGCATATCTATATCATCATCGAGTTCAATATCATAGCGCAATTTATCTTCAAAACGGAGTTGTTCAAATTTCATATACAATTCTAAAGCAGCCAGTTCATTGGCTAAAGTGACTTTTTCACTGCGGGAATTTTCTAAAACAAGGCGAATCAGTTTTGAAAAATCGGTCAAATATTGAGAGGCTTCTTTTGCGTTGTGGTTGAGCATATAGTCGTTGATGCTATTCAAGACATTGAAAATGAAATGGGGATTCATTTGAGAGCGAAGGGCTGCCATTTCAGTTTCAGCGAGGCGGCGTTGAAAATGCTCTTCTTTACGTTGCATTTCCAAACGTTCTTTTCTGTATTTATAGATGAGATAAAAAGCACCACTTAGGGCTAAGAGTATCAAGCCTCTGAACCACCACGTTTCCCAAAATGGGGGACCAATATGTATGCGCAACGTCGCCGTTTGGTCGCTCCATAAGCCATCATTATTCGTTGCCCGCACTTTGAAAGTGTAATCCCCACTTTCAATATTGGTATAGCTGGATGTGTTGCGTGTACCC
>JAYUQN010000022.1:0-2354 GCA_043756725.1 Saprospiraceae bacterium | reverse complement strand
TGCAGGTTGATTTTGAGCAAAAGAAACGGTTGTGCCAAAAGCCATGATAGCGATGGCTAAAAAGAATTTTTTCATCTTGAAAAATTTATGATTGAGTTAAAAAATAATTCCCGTAGCTTCGGCTTCAGCCGAACGCGTATAAACGGCTTTAGCCGTTGTGTCGTTATAGGCGTGTTATACGCAAACGGCTGAAGCCGTTTATACGCGTTCGGCTGAAGCCGAAGCTACGGATGCTTCAATCTTCGTGAACCTCTACCCCATCCCGATATTTACAACAATCGGGCAAAGTTCCATAAGCCTTATCAGCCGCTTTCACCTTTTCAGTATCATGACCCGCCGAAGCGACACGATTTTGAATAGCGTTATTGGTTGCCTTTTTAGCATTATAAGAAACTTCTAAGGCTTGCTTTTGCGCGTTCCAAGTCGCTTTTTCTACGCCACTGATGCCATAAGCGGCTGTTTCGATGCGTTTTTTGCACATGCCGCAAACGCCACTGACTTTGAAGGATTCGGTTGTAAGAGAGGCTGTTCCAGATTGTGGTGCGGAACAAGCGGATATAAGAATAGCCAAAGAAAGGCTGAGGAAAGACATTAACTTTTTCATTGTTAAGATTTTTTGTAATGATAAATAGTAAGTGCTTGGGCGTAAGCCGAACGTAGCGCGGACTTTAGTACAATGCCATTAAGCTAAGGAATCCCCCCGCCCCCCAGAGGGGGAGTACATCCGAAGTCGCTTAGAGTTTTGTACACTTTCTTTGAAAAAGTACCTAATTCTGACTTACTTCGGATGTACTCCCCCTCTGGGGGTCGGGGGAATTCCTTAGCTTAATAGCATTGGACTTCAATCTGTGGGTGCTCAATCTACGGACTGAAGTCCGTGATACGGTATCATTACAATCTAACAACGATAAACTTGTATGAAATTGAGTAAAAATCGCCCAAAATACTGAGGGGGGGGTCGAGTGGGAATTTTGGATTTTGGATTTAATATTTCAGAATATGAGAAAGAATAGTTATTAAAAACAGGTTTTTCAACAACAAATAGCGGTTGTGACAGTTCTGTTTTTTGAAACTCTAAAAATTTGAGGTCGGCTTTAAAAAACTTTTTTTCGCGCTTAGTGCAATCCTCTTTAGAAGCTTCTTTTTTAGAACAAGCCCTTGCTTTTTGGCAACAAGGAGAGAGGGTTTTAATAAAATCATCGTCTTTTTTTGCTTTGTTATGGGGTTTATTGCAATGATGTTGTATATCAAAAAGCGACATTTCATATTGACCCATACAGTAGCAATACAGCGTATTGACACTGAAACCCATTGTGGAAATCATCATAAGACTTATGAAAAATCCAACAGCGATATTTTTTAAAATCCTTAGCATCCTAATTCTATTTAGGCACAAAGATAAGGTGAAATTTTCACAGAATTGTCACTTTAACGTAATGGTAACAGAGGAGATTGAAATGGGAGAATACTTTTTTTGAAAGACATGAAAATCTCTGTCTTTTTGTCTCTAAAAAATTCATTTTACCTGCCAATATTTCATTTTTTTCAAAAAAAACACGACAAACTTTCACAAAACTATAATTGGTGTCTATTTTGAGCATCTTTTCAAACAATCATTTTTGAAAACAAAAAATTTATAATATATACAAGCTATGACGTACGACAATTTCACAATTAAAGCACAGGAAAGCATCTTAAAATCCCAGCAATTGGCGGGTGAAAACAACCAACAAATGGTGGATACTGCCCATTTGTTGAAAGGTATTTTGTCGGAAGATGAAAATATTGCAGGTTTTCTACTCAAAAAAGTGGGCGTTAATATGGCGACTCTTGAAAATGAGTTGGAAAAAATCATTGAAAGTTTTCCTAAAATTCAGGGCGGTGTTGATAAACAATATCTTTCGGGCGAAGCCAACAAAGTGCTTAGCAAAGCCAAAACGTTGTCAAAAGAGTTTGGCGATGATTATATCCCTGTCGAATTGGTTTTAATGGCAATTTTACAAGGCAATGACCGAACTGGCAAACTTCTGCGTGAACAAGGCGCAACCGAAGACAACCTTAAAAAAGCCATTTTAGAACTCCGCAAAGGACGTAAAGTAACCGACCCGGGCAGTGAAAATAATTATAATGCCCTTTCAAAATACGCTATTAACCTTAATGAACGGGCTGAAAATGGCAAACTCGACCCCATTATTGGGCGTGATGATGAAATCAGAAGAGTGTTGCACATTCTTTCACGGCGTCAAAAAAACAATCCCATCATTATTGGTGAAGCGGGTGTGGGTAAAACGGCGATTGTGGAAGGCATTGCTCACCGCATTGTGCGGGGCGATATACCTGAATCGTTGAAAACC
>JAYUQN010000021.1:0-6131 GCA_043756725.1 Saprospiraceae bacterium | reverse complement strand
TATTTTTAAGGCACTAAAGGTTGAATATATCGGATAAAAGGGGTGTAAAAACATTGTATAAAAGCAAAAAGCTGCTAACGCGTTATCGTTAGCAGCTTTTTACTGAGGGGTATAGATTGGGGTATAGATTTACTAAATTTCAAAAAATTTAGTAAATCTACTTCAATTCCTTTATTTTTTAGCCGCATAATCCACCACCAAATGACAGAAAGATTTTACCCCCAAAGTGAAACCACCTTCGTCAAGAACAAAATCGGGTGTATGATGCGCCGCTACTTCGACAGCCGCTTTATCCTTTGCCATACCACCCAAATTGAAGAAAAAACCAGGTATTTTCTCTTGAAATTTCGCAAAATCTTCTGCTCCTGTAACAGGAACGGTCACTAAAACATTATTTTCACCTGCCACCTCTTCAAGCGAAGGCACCATTTTTTTAGTCAATTCTGGATTGTTGTACGTCACAGGATTGCCAATTTCAATATTAACTTCGGCAGTGGCTCCAGCGGATTCTGCAATATTTATTGCCACTCTGCGGATATTGGCATGCACTTCTTTCTGTATTTTTGGGTCAAGTGCCCGAATTGTACCCAATAATTTGGCTTCTTCGGGTATAATATTTTCCCGCAAACCCGCTTGAAACATACCAATGGTAATGACCGCAATGGATTCATTCAAAGGCGTCATACGGCTTACGACGGTTTGCAAACCCATGATAATTTGCGCCCCTGTCACAATCGGGTCAACGCCGCTCCACGGATAACCACCATGCGTTTGTTTACCTTTTATCGTAATTGTCAACCTATCAGAACTTGCCATCATGCCGCCTGAACGGTAGCGAAGTGTACCTACGGGCGTTTGAGAGTTGATGTGCAATCCAAAAATTGTTTCCACTTTTGGGTTATCCAACACGCCTTCTTTTATCATATCAACAGCCCCACCTGTTTCACCTTTAGGCGCACCTTCTTCTGAGGGTTGAAAAATGAAAACAATCGTGCCTGCCAATTCACTTTTCACTTGACTCAAAACCGATGCGGTTCCCATCAAAATAGCCGTATGCGTATCGTGACCACAAGCGTGCATAACACCTGTTTCAACACCATTAAAAGTCGTTCTTACCATTGATTTGAAAGGCAAATCTGCTCGTTCCGTCACAGGTAGCCCGTCCATATCTGCTCGTAAAGCGATAACAGGACCGGGTTTACCACCTTTCAAAATACCGACAACGCCCGTTTTAGCAACACCTGTTTTCACTTCCATGCCCAACGATTTGAGATGTTCTGCCACGATTTTAGCGGTGCGAAATTCGCGATTAGACAATTCAGGATTTTGGTGAAAATCACGTCGCCAAGCCACAACTTTGGCTTCCATGCTTTCAGCCAATTTATCCATTTTGGTTTTCAAAGACGCATTTTGTCCTTT
The DNA here is from genome assembly GCA_043756725.1 of Saprospiraceae bacterium. GTDB lineage: Bacteria > Bacteroidota > Bacteroidia > Chitinophagales > Saprospiraceae > JAAFJT01. The sequence goes on along the minus strand of JAYUQN010000021.1, from coordinate 4,712 downwards.
TTGAGCATAGTTTTGAAACGATAACATTAAAAATAGGGTGAAAATCCCCCCCCTTGACGCTTTTATCGTCATCGCGCTTAGGCGTGACAGTATAACTGCTTTTTTCATATTTAAAATTCTTGTTTTTTATTGAAAAATGGATTTAATATAAAATAGATTGCCGAAAGTAAAGAAAGCCTTTGAATAATATCCAAAGGCTTTCAGTTTTTTATTAAAAATGATAAAATATAAAGATAAGTAACAAGTAAATAATAAGTTTGTCAATTTATAAAATTAAATCCAATGGGTTTTAACCCATTGTGCTTGATTTTCAATGGGTTAAAACCCATTGGACTGTGAACAATTTGACCAACTTATTATTTACTCGTTGCTAAACAACATATTTTAACGGAATTATCTACTTTGTGGTACAAGCGCACATTTAGGAAATTTTAAAAATTTCCTAAATATTGATAAATTATAACTTCTTGTACCACAAAGTAGATAATTCCGTTTTTTAATGTAATTAAACTGCATTATTCGGCGTCGTTTCTCTTTCCCCAAACTCTTTCCCATATATTTGAATCAACAATAAAAACAACGAAATCAAAATAGGACCAAATATCAAACCGATGAAACCAAAGAGGTTCAGACCAATAATGACCCCAAATATGGTTATGAGAGGATGTATATTGCCGAGCCGTTTTTGAAGCCAAAAGCGGAACAAATTATCAACTGAGCCGACGATGATCATTCCAAATAGAAATAAAAAGATGCCCTGTGGCATATTGCCTTGTGCCATTATCATAATAGAAAGGGGTACATAAACCAGCATAGCACCTAAAACAGGCACAACAGCTGCCACGCAAGTGGCTATAAACCATAAAAATGGCTCTTGCACGCCCGCTATCCAATAGCCAATTAAAGCAACAACGCCTTGTAAAATAGCGACAAGTGGAATGCCAACGGCATTGGAAACGACTAAATTATTAAGTTCTTTTTTCAAAAAAGAAGCATTTTGCTGTTTCAAAGGCAGCCATTTATACAGGCTGTTTTCAAGGGTTTTGGCTTCTGTGAGCATGAAATATAAAATGAAATACATAATTATGACCGTTATCAAGCCATTAAAAGTAGCACCGACCACTTGCTGCATTTCATTAACGCCCCACTCGCCTAAGTTGCGGAGGTTTTGTTGTGTCAGAATATCAAGACCGTACCGCAGCTCAAAATTATGAATCATTAACTCGGCAGATGTCCACAATTCGTTAGAGTGTTTTACCGCAGGTAAGATGCGAGACGTGAGAATGCCTAACAACCCGTTAATAGGTAAAAGAATAATGAGAAAGGAGAGCAGCATCAATAAAAGAGCGGCTAAGGATGCGCGCCCTTTAAATTTTACGACGAGTAAAAACATCCTTTTCCGCATTAAAACATACAGCGTGTAGGCACCCAAAAAAGCAGGAATAAAGTTTTTTAATTGCCAAAAAATAAGACCACCTAATAATGTTAAAATAAGTATAAAAGTGATTTGGCGAATAGCATTGTTTGAAATTGAATTCATTTTTTTTAGTTTTTATCAGCAAATATACGAAAAAATTACCCCCTCAGTATTTTTAGGTAAAAATACTGAGGGGGTAATTTTTTGCTCTAATATTTTAAAAAAATATTTTGCAATACCTTAAAAATGCTTATTTTTGTAGAAATGAAAGTTTTTAACTCATACTTTGTAGAAAACCGACTAATTTAAATGGCAAAAAAACAATCGCGTAAACAGGCAAATACCTTCAAAAAGCCGAAGCCATCACCCCTTAAAAAAGAAGGCAATGCTTTTGACAAGATAATGAAAGAGATTATTGAAAAGATATTTAGACCCTTAGTGGAAGAACGGCTGGGTGTAAAAATCGCAAAATCTATACCGTTGAAAGAAAAAATGCAGACAACAGTGGAGTTGGAAATGGATTTTTTCTACGAAATTCTGCCAGAGCAAGGGGAGCCGTTTATTTTGCATTTAGAATTTGAAAGTGGGGATAATCAGGAAATGGTATATCGTGTAGGTGAATATCATGGAATGTCTTTACGTCGTAAAAAGTTGCCAATTAAGCATATTGTTATCTATTTGGGTGCGGATGAGCCAACAATGCGGACAGAACTTAAACCCGATGAAGTTTACAAAGGCTTTGACTTGCTTAATGTTCGTGGTTTAGATACCGATAAATTATTAAGCTCACAAATACCCGAAGTGGTATTAATCGCTATTTTATCAAATTATAAGGCAGAACAAACAGAAACGGTTTTGCGTTTAATTATCAAAAAGCTAAAAACCCTTGTTGACAACAAACGCGTTTTTAAAAAATATATAAATCAGTTGATGATGCTATCTCGACTGTGTAAAATAGAAGCTTTAACAATTAAAATTTCAGAAGAAATGCCTATACATTATGATATTGAAACAGATACCCTTTATTTAAAAGGCAATGAAAAAGGTAGAGAAGAAGGTAGAGAAGAAGAAGCCGCAAAAAAAAATCACCTTTTTGTCTGTAATCTTTTGCTTGATACCGATCATTCGGATGAAAAAATTGCCCGTTTAGCGGGTGTCACTTTGCAGTATGTCCAAAAGGTGCGATTAGAAATAGAACAAGAGAAAGAAAGCCCTAATCTCCCCCTCAGTATTTCACCCTAAATTCCTTAGGTGAAACGCCTGTGATATTTTTAAACAACCTTGAAAAATAAGAAGCATCATTAAAATTGAGTTGATAAGCAATTTCAGAAATGCTATAAGATGAATGTTGCAAATAATTTTGCGCTTGCCCAATATGGTATTCATGCACCACTTGAATTGCCGTTTTTCCCATACTGTTTTTACAAATACGATTAAGATGCACTAAAGTAATTCCCAACTCCTGAGCATAGCTTGTAATAGTTTTTTGTGGATTATTTGATAAACGAATACTTTTTTGAAACTGTTTAAAAAGCAAAAGACTTCGGCTTTTCTGCTCCGTTAAATCTTCATGACTTTGAACAGAAAGGCGATAAATATCGGTAAAAAAATTATTGAGCAGCATTTCAATTTTAAAATCTTTTAGAGGTAAGGTATTATAAATTTCATGCGTCAAATATCCCAAATTATTTTCAGTTACGCAGAGTTCTTCTGATTCTTTGAAATGTATAATTTGTGCATGTTCAAAAACCTTTTGCATAATAGGCTTTTTACGGCATGCTCTTTCAACAAAATCAGCAGCTATTGTTAAAACTGTTCCAATCGTATTGTGTTCAAATTCAAATCCATGCAGATTGTTTTCAGGAATTAACAACAAACAAGGAGCATCAAAAGAGTTTTCTATATTTTCCACTTTTAAAACCCCTTTTCCAGTTTTTATATAAAAAAACTGAAACAGCGACGCATGAAAATGCGCCCGAATCAACCAATTGTATTTTTGGCTGCGGATTTCAATAGCTTCACAGTGGATAAAATTATTGCTTAAATGCAATTCATTATCGCCATAAAGCCCTTCATAATTAACAATTTTCAATTTATCTTTCATGTGCGATGTTTAAAACGTCCTAAAAATACAAAGATTTATCCAATTAAAGTAGTTCCTTTTTTTCTACTTTTGTGAACGCGTAGCTTCGGCTTTATTCGAACTCGTCTAAACGCCTTTAGGCGTTTGCAACAATTGTAATATTTCCTTTATTTTATTGCCTATAACGGTTAAAGCCGTTTAACCGAGTTCGGATAAATCCGCTGAGAGCAATTCGGCGAATAAATTCGCCGCTACAAGAATGGCGAGATACCCCTCAGTATCCCGCCATTTTTTTATACTTTTTACCCTCAAAAGTGTGTAAAATTACATATTTTTGATGATTTCATCCGCAAACTCAGAGCATTTCAATTTAGTTGCGCCTTCCATAAGGCGTTCAAAATCGTATGTCACACGCTTGGCTGTGATAGATTTTTCAATGCCGTTCACAATCATTTTAGCGACATTGTCCCAACCCATATATTCAAACATCATAACGCCTGAAAGGATAACGGATGAAGGATTGACAACATCTTTATCCGCATATTTAGGAGCCGTACCGTGTGTGGCTTCAAAAATAGCATGACCTGTTACATAGTTGATATTGGCTCCGGGTGCGATACCGATACCGCCTACTTGGGCTGCCAAAGCGTCAGATAAATAGTCGCCATTGAGGTTAAGGGTGGCGATAACGTCAAAATCAGTAGGGCGAGTCAATACTTGTTGCAAGGCAATGTCTGCAATAGAGTCTTTTATTAAAATTTTACCAGCGGCTAAAGCTTCTTTTTGAGCAGCGTCAGCGGCTTCTCCGCCTTGTGCGGCTTTGATTTTATCGTATTGCATCCACGTAAAGACTTTATCGCCAAATTCTTTTTCAGCCAAAGCATAAGCCCAATCGCGGAACCCCCCCTCAGTAAATTTCATAATATTGCCTTTGTGAACAATCGTCAAGCTCTTGCGCTTTTGGACAATGCAATACTCAATAGCCGAGCGTACCAAACGCTCTGTTCCTGCTTTTGAGACAGGTTTGAAACCAATGCCGACGACTACGTCTTGGCTTGCATCTTTCAAACCAGCGGCTTTGTTATAACTTTTTACCTTTTCTTTTGAATTGAAACGGATTTTATCAAAAGATTTAGGAAAGTTCTTTTTCAAAAAAGCCAATACTTTTGCCGCATCTTCTGAACCACCTGCCCATTCGATACCCGCATAAAT
>JAYUQN010000020.1:0-2356 GCA_043756725.1 Saprospiraceae bacterium | reverse complement strand
CGGATTTTATCAAAAGATTTAGGAAAGTTCTTTTTCAAAAAAGCCAATACTTTTGCCGCATCTTCTGAACCACCTGCCCATTCGATACCCGCATAAATGTCTTCCGTGTTTTCACGGAAAATAACCATGTCCACCAATTCAGGCTGTTTCACAGGAGAGGGAACGCCAGCGAAATAGCGCACGGGGCGCAAACAGACATACAAATCAAGGATTTGACGCAAAGCCACATTGAGGGAGCGGATACCCCCACCCACAGGCGTTGTCAAAGGTCCTTTGATAGCGATGAGGCGGTCCCGGATAACGTCAAGCGTTTCATCTGGCAACCAATTGCCTGTTTGGTTAAAGGCTTTTTCACCTGCCAATACTTCTTCCCACACTATTTTCTTTTTACCTTTAAAAGCTTTTTCAACAGCCGCATCGAATACGCGGACGGATGCTTTCCAAATATCGGGACCCGTGCCATCGCCTATAATAAATGGAATAATTGGGTCGTTTGGCACTTTTAGTTTGCCTCCTTTAATCGTTACTTTTGAGCCTGTCATTTTATTTAAGTCTATTAAATTTATTAAAATTATTATATTGTTGTATTGTTCTATTGTTGTATTGTTTTGTAAAACGCCAGTAATACAACAATACAGCAATACAACGCATTGATAGTCAATACTTTAGATTTGTAAAATATTTTACCTTAAAAAAGCGGGACAAAATTAAGAAACTATATGTGTTTGGAAAGAAAAAGGATGAAAAATCCTCTTTTTGTATGAAAATTTAATACCGTCGGAAAAAGGTTGGATGCTTATCGGCTGGCAGACCCATCTATATCTCCTTTTTTAACAGCATAAAAATCAAGATTGGCTGTATCACTTGAAAAAGAGAGGATTAAGGGAAAATTGTCTGTGAAGGGAAAAGGGAAAGCAGCGCTTTCAGCCGTAGAAACACGCACAAAACGCCAGGGTGTTGTGTTGGGAAAAGAATCATTTATACCGACTATCAAACGCCGAACGTAATATATATCAGCCCCATCTATATCATTATTGCTATCAACATCCGCTGCAAAGCGTTTGAATTTCGAGTCTATTTCAGTAATGCCCACGATATGCCTTCTGATAGTGAAAAGGTCAATGCCATCTACGCCATTTTCATAATTGTCAACTTTTGAAACCATGATAGACAGGTTTTGACCTATTCCAATATTATTGAATCGGAATTGTCCATTCGCATCTGTTTTAATAGAATCATTCCCTATTTTCACCATCACATCGGGCATACCTTGACCCGTCCAAAAGCGCACAAAGCCTGACACAGTTAAGCCTTTGGGTGGTTCTATGCGGTATTCCGCTTTCGTCACTTTATTTTCATTATTAACCGTTAAGCGTAAAATAGGCGTTTTAATGCCTTCGCTCCAAAAGCTGTAGGTGATGGATGTGTCTTGTGGCGATGTATTTCCTTGTTCCGTAGGAATCCCTTTGGAAAAATACTGAGGGGTCACATTTATCCAATTGCCATTGATTTTTACTTCTATTTGTTGCTCATTTATTTCAATTAAACGCACACGTAAAACGGGGTAAGTGCCTTTAGGTATCGTCAAAGTACCCCAAGCGTCTACATAATCTTGTCGAATATTGGTTAAAGTAATTCGGACGGAATCTGGACGAATTGGTAATTGATTGACCAAAGAATCGGGAAATTGCGAAGGAGCCAATACCGCTACTGCTACCGAGTGATTGTTATGCACAGTGATATGCGTCAAATCAGCCCGCCTTTGCAGAATAGGATTATCGGGTATCAGGTTTATTTTAAAAAAAAGATTTTGAAAGCGGATATTTTTGAAACCCAGTATTTCAAAGCGGGTATTTGTTTTATTAAAAACTGCTTGTTGTCCTTCAATAGTTGTCATCAAATCGGCATCGGGAAAATTCTGTTTGATAGAATCTGGAACAGCTTCATAACGCTCAACACTTGAACCCACGGAATCTAAAAACCCATAATTCCAAATTTGATATTCAGCAGATGGCGTGATGGTAACTTGTCGCGTTGCTACATCAGAAGCTCTTGCCAATGCCAATGTGTCACCCACAGAAGGGAAATAGCGATTGCTAATGACAGGTTGTGCCATGAGTGTTTTTGAAAAAAACAAGATAAATACGATGAAAAAGTTAGGGTTCAAGTATTTTATCACAGGATTATAAGTTTGTGAAGTCGTATTGCTATATTATAAAAAAGATTTAGGGTAAGATTTTAGAGAAATTTTGATTACCTATTTTTAAGGCACTAAAGGTTGAATATATCGGATAAAAGGGGTGTAAAAACATTGTATAAAAGCAAAAAGCTGCTAACGCGTTATCGTTAGCAGCTT
>JAYUQN010000019.1:0-2356 GCA_043756725.1 Saprospiraceae bacterium | reverse complement strand
GTTTTGATTTTTTTTGCAAAAAAAATCAAAACTCAATCAAAAATTCTCAAAAAACTTATCCTAAATCTTTTTTACCCCCCTCAGTATTTTAAGCGACTATATCATAAAATTATATAAAACGATTTAAAATAAAAAATGAAAACACACACTATAAAGCGCATTCCCTTGCAAATCGCTGCCCTTATCGTCTGCTTTTTGCTTATTCAATGCACAAAAGTCATTAAAAAGGCTATTGCTCAACCCACCCCTATTTCTACGGATGAACACAATAGCGCTAATACATTAGATTGGGCAGGTACTTATAAAGGTACGATTCCCTGTGTCGATTGTGCGGGCATAGACATGGAAATCACGCTAAACAAAGAGCAGGAATATATTAGAGAAACAAATTATGTGGGTAAAAGCGGTGAGGCTGTGGAAGAGAAAGGGCGTTTCACTTGGAATAAGGCAGGTAATACTATTACGCTCTTAGGCATCAAAGATAAACCCAATCAATATTTTGTAGGCGAAAATAGAATTCTGCAATTGGATAAATTAGGCAATAAAATAACAGACAGTACCGCCCAAAAGTATTTTTTGAACAAACAAACAATGGTTTCTACGCCTGATACATCAAAATTGGCTGGCACTTGGGAACTGAATTATATCACAGGTTCTCGCATTGCTTTTGAAGGATTGTATCCCAACAAAAAGCCGACTATCACTTTTGATTTAACTAAAAATTGGGTAAATGGCAATACGAGTTGCAACAGTTTTAGCGGCAAACTAAATGTAAAAGGCAATAATATAGATTTTAAAGGACCGCTTGCTATGACAAAAATGATGTGTCTGGATGGAAAAGGTGAAAATGTTTTTATAGAAACGTTGCAAAAAGTAACCACATACGCGATCAGCAATGATTCCACACTCAATTTTATCCAAAATGATATAGCTGTGATGCGGTTTGTAAAAAAATAATTGAAAAGGCAAATTAAGATTTTCACAAATTTTCTAAATTGCCATCCCTTTTTTGTTTCAGTTGCTTATAATAAGAAGGAGACAACCCCGTAATTTTCTTGAACTGGTTGGATAAATGCGCCACACTGCTATAATGTAGTTTATAGGATATTTCTGTTAAGTTAAGTTCGTCATAAAGCAATAATTCTTTTACTTTTTCAATTTTATGGATGATAATAAATTGCTGTATCGTAATACCTTTCACCTCCGAAAAAGTATTTGCCAAGTAAGTATAATCATAACCTAATTTTTGACTGATATATTCGGAACTGTTTATATTGGGAAGTTCGTCGGCATAATGAATCATTTCAATAATCACACTCTTAATTTTTTCAATCAAAATACTTTTATTATCGTCTAACAATTCCAATCCCGATTTTAGTAAATTTTCTTTAAATTTAGCGCGTTTTTGTTCTGTTAAATCTTCCATAATATCCACCATACCGAGGTCAATAATAGCATAGTCTATTCCCAGTTTTTTTAGCTCTGCTTTAACCACCATTTTGCAGCGCAAACTAACCATGTATTTGATATATAGTTTCATATATACACTATATTAACTCTGTTGAATTAAATTTGGTTATTGAGGAATCCTTTGGACAAAAAAGAAATAGGCTTACTTGTCCAAATTCACAAATACAGTGTAAAGAATGATTGAAACTCTCAAAGTTACATAAACTATGTTATCAAATCAAGTACATTTTTTTTAAGTTTTAACAATAAATTTAAAACAATTCATAACTACATAAGTTTTATACTGTGAACAATGGTGAAAACACCTATATTTGTATTTTATAAAATTCATTAAAACCTATCTCACGTTGCGTGGGAAACTAAAAATTTAAAAAAATGAGCAAAGACAAAGGTGTTAAAAACATTAAAAAGGCACCCGCCGACAAATCGAAAGGCATAGGTAAAGCCCCTTCCACTTACAAATCGGAAGGTAAAAACGGACCTGCCCTCGCGCCAAAGCCCGATACAAAGGCTGGCAAAAACCCTACTAAACCGTAACTTTCAAGTAGCTTCGCCTTTTGGCGAACCCGTTTTAATGGCTTTAGCCGTTGAGCATTTTTTTAAAACTATCCTGCTAACGGCTAAAGCCGTTAAAACGGGTTCGCCTAAAGACGAAGCTACAATAAAAAAAAGCCGTTTCGACACAACCGAAACGGCTTTTTTACTGAGGGGGGTATTTCTCAATGGTTGAATGTCGAATTAAACCACAAAATTGACAAATTTTTAGACCCAAAGCTATGGCAAAACCCAATTTAGTTTTACCTTTTCACGGTAAAAAATAAAACCATTTTTAAATAATTAACCTATCATATTGCATGAAAAAACTATTGTCAGTCTTATTCGCCTG
>JAYUQN010000018.1:0-2357 GCA_043756725.1 Saprospiraceae bacterium | reverse complement strand
TAATTTACGCTTTTCAAAATAATATTATTAATAACAAAATGTATAGCGAATATTTCGAATGGTTTGATTTTGCTGAAAAAACACGCAATAAAAAGAATGCCAAAGAAGATTTTGTACTATACGAAAAAAAGAAATATTCATGGAAATCATACATCGTATCAATAAAGAAGCCTTAAGCCCATCAGAAATCGATTACAGCGATTTAGGGGATTTCGAAACTTTCCTTCAAAATAATGAGGAATATCGAAATTATATACATGAATCCGTGAGAGCGGAAGTGAAAGCAGAAGTCAAAGATGAAGTGAAAGCGGAGGTCAAAGCCGAAATAAAAGAATCCGTGAAAGAAGAAGTCAAAGCCGAAATAAAAGAAGAAAGTATTAATATTGGGAAAGCTTTGGGTAAAGAAAATACGGTTATCTTAGCTTATCAAAAAGGCATAGATAAGTTACTTGTTGCCGCTATTACTGAACTGTCGGTTGAGAAAGTTGAAGAAATAATAGAAAAATATAAAGCAACGGGAAGTAAATAAAAAAATTGGGATGTTTCATTTTGTGTGAAAAGTAGGTTACACTTTTTTTTCCGAGCAAAGATTGATAAAATTTGATTGAGTTTTGATTTTTTTTGCAAAAAAAAATCAAAACTCAATCAAATTTTATCAAAAAACTTACCCTAAATCTGCGAACAAATGAAAGAATTGTAAACCGAAGAATGAAACAGCCCAAAAAATTCATTTTTTCAAACTCCTACATAAAAGCCCAATTCGTGGTTCCTACACGTAATTGGGCTTTTATGTAGGGTTTCAAAAAACTAAAACATGACCCATCATTTAGCCCAAATCAATATCTCCCGCATAAAAGGCGTGGACATGAACGACCCTATTATGGCAGATTTTGTTGCCCAATTAGACGACATTAATGCTTTAGCTGAAAGCAGCAAAGGCTTTGTGTGGCGGCTGAAAGGCGATAGCAACAACGCCACCGATATTTTACCTTTTGACGATAACCGCATCATCGTCAACATGTCCGTTTGGCAGAGCCTCGAGGATTTAGAAAATTATGCTTTTCACACGGCTCATGTTGGGGTGATGAAACGGCGCAACGAATGGTTTGAACGTTTTGAAAAACCGTTTGTGGCACTGTGGCATGTTCCTGTTGGGCATATTCCAAGCATTGAAGAAGCGAAAGAACGTTTGGCGTATTTGCAGGACAATGGGTCAACGGCTTATGTTTTTGATTTCAAGAAAAAGTTTGAGCCCCCTTTTACCCCCTCTCAGTAATTTTCACTATTTTTGCTCAATTTTTTAAAATTTTTCTTTCATCAAAAGGTAATTATGCTATGAATTGGTTTAAAAAAGCTCAAAAAGACAGCCCTGAAACGATGCGAATCATTGATTTTCAAATCACAGCCGACCCCGATGAATCTGATGGCAAGTACAGTAAATACCCTTCCGAATTAGACAATATCATGCACGATTTATATCAACAAGCATTAAAAGGGTCTAATAAAGCATCAGATAAATTGGTCACATTGATTGAAAAGTACCCGCATGTACCTGTATTATACAATTTTCTTGGGGTGGCATATCTAAAACAGGGAAAAATTGATAAGGCTCAAGCTTTGACTGACAAATGCTTTGATTTGTTTCCAGATTACTTATTTGCTCGAATGACTAAAGCAAAAAACTATGCCTTTGATGAAGATTTTGAAAAAGCAAAAGAGATGCTGGGGGGTATGCAACTGAATGGCTCAACGGGTTTGTATCCTAACAGAAAAACTTTTCACGTGTCAGAAGTCACTAATTTCTATCAATGTTGTGCGCTTATTTTAATACACGAAGGAAAAATTGAAGCCGCTGAAAGCCATCTTGATTTGCTGGATACTATTGGTGAAAAATTCGATAAAAAAGATTTGACAAATGACCTTAGAATGAGAATATTGGCTCAAAGAACTAAAACAACGACAGAAAAAATGGAAAAACTAAAAGTGCAAGAAGTGGAAAGTAGGGACAAACCCTGGGTTAAAAACAGTTTGACACCCCCTGAGTTTCACCACACTGAAATACAGTGGCTTTATGAAAATGGGCTTGATATATCCGAAGAAAAAATTCAAACGCTTTTAAGTTTGCCCCGTCAAACGCTAATTGAAGACTTAAAAAAAGTGATTGACGACAGTTGTGCACGGTTTGATGATTTTGAAAGCCAAGATTGGGATGAAAAAACGCACAATTTTATGATGCACGCCCTTTGGCTTTTGGCAGAGTTGCGGGCAGAAGAAGCCTTGCCTCATGCTTTGAATGTATTGAGACAAGACCTCGGATGGTTAGATTATTGGTTTAGTGATGCTTTGACGGAAAACCT
>JAYUQN010000017.1:0-2364 GCA_043756725.1 Saprospiraceae bacterium | reverse complement strand
ACTTTATCTAATATTAGATTTGAAACATTTTCCAAAATGTGATATATTAAACTATATTCAAATAAAATGCACTTGCCTAATTTCAATTACATAATAGACAACATAGACCAAGTAGATTCACCCGCTTTGGTCGTTTTTCCCGACAGGGTGAAACAAAATATAGAATTAGCGATAAAAATGGTCGGGGATGTGCAGCGTTTGCGCCCGCACGTAAAGACGCATAAATCGCCCGATGTTGCAAAATTGATGCTCGCAGCGGGTATCACCAAATTTAAATGTGCCACCATTGCCGAAGCTGAAATGTTGGGTTTGTGCCAAGCGCCCGATGTTGTTTTGGCTTATCAACCCACGGGTCCGAAGTTGCAACGCTTTATTTCAGTGGTAAAAAAATATCCGACTACGCAATACGCTTGTCTAACGGATAATTTGACAGCAGCCCAAGCGCAAGCCGAGGCTTTTCAGGCTGCTAAACTTGAAATTCCTGTTTTCATAGACCTCAATATTGGTCAAAATCGAACAGGCATTGCACCCGATGATACGGCTTTTCAACTGTATGAAGCATGTTCAAAAATGGAGGGTATTCGACCTGTCGGTTTTCAAGCCTACGATGGACATTTAAGAAATATAGATATTAAGGTTCGGACAAAAAACTGTAACGATGCTTTTAAAAAAGTGTTGGCTTTAAAGGCTCAAATACTGTCCGAAGGGACTCCTACGGAGAGGGGGAGCTTTCCCGAGCCTATTATCATTGCAGGTGGTTCACCGACATTTCCCATTCATGCCAAACGCAAAGACGTGGAATGCAGCCCCGGCACTTTCATTTATTGGGATAAAGGATACAGCGATATTTGCCCAGAACAGCCGTTTTTACCAGCTGCTTTATTGATTACAAGGGTTATTTCATTGCCCGATGCGACTAAATTATGCCTTGATTTGGGGCATAAATCGGTTGCCTCTGAAAGCGATATAACCAAACGTGTGGTGTTCTTGAATGCACCTGAGTTGATACCACTGGGTCAAAGTGAGGAGCATTTGGTGGTGGAAGCGGGTGAAAACCATGCGTATAAAGTGGGCGATGTGCTGTATGGTTTGCCATATCATATTTGCCCGACGGTGGCGTTGTTTGAAAAGGTTTTTACTGTTGAAAATGAAAAAGTAACAGGGGAGTGGCGAACAATTGCAAGGGATAGAGTTATCACCCTGTAGTTGCGAATTTATTCGCAACCGATAAGTTACAAGCGGGCAACCATAATTCCCGTTTGCATTTTATTGCGCATCAAATATTCCGAAAGCGACCCCTCAGTAATCATCACTCTACGATATTGCGACGAGGCATGAAGCATTTTCACCTGCCCATCCACCCGCACAACGATGCCCACATGCGCCATATCCATCCCCTCCAAACGGTTTGTGATGCCTATAATATCGCCCTCTTTCAATTGATTTTCAATATCAGCCACTTGCTCTTTTGGGATATACCATTTTTCACGCTTCGTTATGGTTTGTTCCACGTGTTTCATCGTTGAAAAAGTAGTAGGGTCAGCCATATTGCCATACAAAGTATCTTTTTTCAAACTCATATAAAAAACAGTTTTATCATAAAGCACACCGCCTAAGTCTTGGGTAATAATTTTAACAACGCCCCGTTTGTCATTTTCAAAAAGCCAATCTGAAAAATAGTGAAACCGCGCCGCATAATCAATGTCACCTCTGCGATAACGGAGTTGAGTTAAATGATTTTTAAAACTTTGATAGGTTGGTTTTGCTTCACGCCGAGTTTGAGCAAGCGCAATCATATTTTCAGCAAACGTAACACAATCAAACATCTTCAAATTGACGACTAATACTTCTTCTGAAATCGGCTGCAACTTGACGCTGCCATCTGCCCGCTTTGTGGTATCAATTTTACTTTTAGGATACGCATTACTTAAAAAAGACAAACCCAATGCCACAACGTCGGCTGCCATTGTTTTTGGCTTGGGCAGTTTTATTTTTTTATTGAAAATTTGTTGATGCGAAAGCAGCTTAGGCAGGGCTTTTTTGACGCGCTCTTGAGCTGTCAAAGCGGTGAAAGGCATAAAAAAAACGAGTAGGATGAGTGAATATTTTACGGGTAGTTTTTTCATAATAAATTGATTGTTAAAAGAATAGATAATTTTTTGTAAAAATACGTCATATTTATAGGAGATGTTCAGCTTTTTATCAACAAATTTCAACTTTAAATACGAACTTTGAACGCTGATATTGTATTTTCAATATGGGCTATGAAAGTTGTGTCTATCATTTCACACTCTTAATTCTATGACAAAACGCACAATCCAACACAAACCATCTAAAGTACAAGCCTTTATTTGGTTACTGGCT
>JAYUQN010000016.1:0-2366 GCA_043756725.1 Saprospiraceae bacterium | reverse complement strand
ATGACATCACACTTAGGTCAATTGGAACTTCATGGGATGGGGCAACAGGCATTGCCTTAAATTATGTTGGTCAATCCAATTCAAATTTTACAAGTGCCGATGTCTCAAACAATAAAATTTTTGTAGATAATCGTAGTGCCCAATCTTTTGCTACGGGTATTCAAACCAACTATTCTGCAAATTGTACTATTCTGTATAATCAGATAAATGGAACGGCTATCAATAACTCTACGGGTATAGGAGCTTATAACAATGTTAACACTGATTATAAATGTAATGGAATAGATAATGTGCAATATGGTATGTCTTTTGGCGGAAATAATATGATGGATCAAAGCTTACAGTCTAATCATTTTCTACACATTAAGCAAACAGGATTACTCCTTTCTTCGGATGCCATTATTGGGCAACAACTCAATACGGGCAATGTATGGGAGTTTGGTGGATACTCTGATTTCGCAGCAAAATATTTAGGGTCAAATGCTACTGCTTCTTTGATTACAACTAACTCTGCGCCTCAATTTTTTGCTCAAAATAATATATTGCCTCAAACAGGTTGGTTTCAACAATCAAGCAATACCGCACCTGATTACTGCAATTCTTATTTTTCAACACCTGTTCTCCAAGTTAGAGGAGCTGAGCCAACCGAAGAAGAAATTGTAAATAACGAAAATAGTTCGTATAGAACGGTGGCAGAGGGTAAAAACAAAAACCAATCAGAGGCAACCCAAAATTTAGCAAACCGCCAACTGATGGGCTTTTTAGACGCACAATCTCGAAGCAATCGCATTAGTTTAAATAGTTCATTTGGGGTTTTTAAAACCAAAGTACAGAGTAAATTAGAAAAAAAACAATATAATTGGGATAGAGATATAGACGCTGCTTTGACTATGGACACCATTGTTATTGCCAAGCTTAAAGAAAACGTAAAGCTGCAACAAGAAGCCCTTAAAAATGCTACAGTCAGTGCACAACGCATGATGGAAATGGCAAACAGGGACAAATTAGCTGCTGCAAAAACGATAGTGAATGACAATACCTTAGCAAGGTTAATGAAAGAACAGAAGGACATAGAGGTAGAACACAGCAAAAAAATAGACAAAATAAAAACGAAGCTAAGAACAGATAATAAAGATAATAAAGGACAAAAACTACACGAACAACACGAAAGTTATGTCAATGATGCCTTTTTAGACCTAACAGATGGAAAAAAACCAGATAGAGCGCAAGTAGATCAATTAGATGCTATTGCCAACCTTTGCCCCTCACTCGGTGGTGTAGCCGTTTATAAGGCAAGATCTATTCTGGGTAGTTTAGCTGTCTATATCGGAAAACGAAGTTGGAATGACTGGAAGAATTGTAGTGAAACAGCTTTAAATAGTAGAGGGAATGAAGCAGATGCCAAAATAGAAACAACAATTACCCCTCAAGTGCTGGTATTCCCTAACCCGACTAATGGTATTTTGAAATTGTCTTTTTATGATACAAATGCGTCAAGTGAGGCACCGCATACTATACAGATTTTTAATACAACAGGAAGGGTATTGAAGCATGTAGAAATAGCGAGACTGAAAGATACGGATATTGATACACAAGGTCTGGCTTCTGGCGTGTATATTCTTAAAATAACCGCTAAAGATGGGGAATGGTCTAAAAGCATAAAAATTTCTATTTTACATTAAACATATTTTAATTCACTTATGGCAAAAGCGTAGATTACGCTTTTGCCCTTATTCTATTTATATTAATATGAAAATATTCTATTATACCTATATCTTTTTTATATTCCAATCATATATTTCTTTAGCGCAACCATATCAAGATTTAAAAAGAGACTTTATTTGGGTTGCGGGTATCTCAGATTATGAACAAAATCCTAATCTTTTGGACTTTATAACATACGATTTTAATCCCACCCCTACAAAAATAACTAATACGGCTCGACCAATTGGGTACAGGATAACTCGTACCACTGCATCTATCTGCGATGCAAATGGCAAATTATTGTTTTATACCAATGGTTGCGCTATAATAAAAGCCGACCATAAGCCTGTACTTGGTGCAGAACGAATTAATAGAGCACAGGCAGCCAATTCTTCTTGTAATCTCGGCTATGGCACTGTTCCATCAAGAAGTTTATTTTTACCCGACTATCAAGAAAAAGAGGGCTTTGCACTTTTTCATATTGTTTACAATTACTTTCCCACATTACAGACGCAATTACGGTATAGCCGTGTAGTACCAAATGCTCAAACTCAATGGGTTGCTGCCTTTACAGATTCTATTATTATGCCTGATATTGAGGTAGATATAAAACAATCTGCTTGTCGCCATGCCAACGGACGAGATTGGTGGATAGTGAATCC
>JAYUQN010000015.1:0-2371 GCA_043756725.1 Saprospiraceae bacterium | reverse complement strand
CCCGATAAATCAAAGTATCCGTACCATTGAAATTAAGAGCAGGCGTATATGAAAGGGTTCCATCCACATTCACCGTAGCCGAACCATGTGTAGGTGTTTGAATAAGGGTGACAGAAGAAGGGACTAAAGTACCATCGCTGTCTGTATCATTAGTTAAAACGGTTACTGTTGTGGCTGTTGCATCTTCATTAAGTGAAACATTATCTCTATTCGCCAAAGGCGCATTGTTAGCCACAGCATTCACTGTAATGACGACCAAAGCGGTATCACAAAGTGCAGGTGTACCATTATCACAGATGCGATAAATCAAAGTATCGTTACCAAAGAAACCATTAGTCGGTGTGTAAGAAATGGCTCCAGCGCCACCGCTAATAAAAGCTGTACCATGAGCAGGGTTTAGAGTAATCGTTTCAGAAACAGCCATTAATGCCCCATCGGGGTCTATATCATTGTCTAAAACATCAATAAGAATGGTGGTATTATGCGCAGTTGTCGCATTATTTCTATTGACAGAAGGAGGAATATTTGCAGGTGATACCGTAATCACCACCAAAGCCGTATCGCATAAAACAGGTGCACCATTATCACACACGCGATAAATTAAGGTATCTAAACCTGTAAATCCCAATATGGGTGTGTATGAAATTGAGCCATCGAGATTGACCGAAGCCGAACCATGAGTGGGGTTGCTTATTAATTTCACCGAATCCACTACAAGCGATCCGCCTGCATCCGTATCATTTCCTAAGACACCAATAGCGATTAAGGTATTGTGTGCTGTTGAAACATCATCCCGATTCGCTAAAGGCGCATTATTGGTCGGTGAATTAACAGTAATATTTTTACTGGCGGTATTTGTACAGCCGTTGGCTCCCGTAGCGGTGACAGTATAAGTTGTTGTTGCTAAAGGAGTTGCATTTATGGGGTTGGTTGTTTCAGTTGTGCTCCAAAGATAAGTAGCACCGCCATTAGCCGTCAAAGTAACGGATGCTCCTACAAATAGAATATCATCATTGGGTGTGTCGGAAGTTTCAGTTGCTGTAATACTCGGTGTTGGCAAAGGCAATTCTTCAACAAGAATAGGGCAACACATTTCAGCAGGGCAAGAAGAAAGCCCCATATTGGCGGTAAAAGTATAGGAACCAATAGCCGTGATATTGTACGTGCGATTGGTTTCACCCGCCAAAGGTGTTCCATTTTTACGCCATTGATAGTTGGTCAATCCAGCAGGTGCTGTTGCAAGGATATTGATGGTTGCGCCTGCACAGTATTTCATAGGCACACTGATGCAGTAAGCTGCCATATCATCTTCAAGATAATTTTGATTGTTGGGCTGCGAATCGTTATCAGCTTCCGTCATAGCCGTTATTTCAGCTATGGCAAATTTAGTCCCTTCCGTATTGATAACGGCTTGGATGGTCAAGGTTGCCGAGGCACCTGTGAAAGAGGGAATCGTCCAAACACCAGAGCCGTAAGTTCCCGTTGAAGCGGTTGGTGTTCCTTGAACAGTCATACCAACAGGCAGCGTGAATGTTGTTTGCATACCCGTAACCGTCGTGCCACCTTGATTGTTTAAGGTGATTGTGTATGTCACTCCATCACCAACAGCCCCCGTTGTGGCATTGGCTGAAAGGCTAAGTGCTACATCCTCGGCAACGAGTGACATAGCGTAGTTTTCGGAGTGATGTGCCCATAATGTGTTTGAGCTTGTAAAAAATACAAGGACACACGTCATTATGCAGCTTATATATTTAAGGACTTGCTTCATGGGAAGATACTTTTCTTAGTGAAATTTTATTAAAAATATCTTTCATACTGAGGGGTGTGTTTTTCAGTATGAAATGGGTGTGTAGTGAAAAAAAAAGCGATGTTTCATAAATGAATGATGAATTATAAATGATGAATTTACAAGATGTTGAAAATCAACGTCTTAAAAATCCATTATTCATCATTCACTTATGAAACATCGCTGAGAAAATTAATTGATTTTCGTAATAGTTATAGGAATACAAACTTTTGCTACTGTCGCATTTATGGTGAAACCTTTAGATGTTTCACAACCTGCTGCATTGATAACCGTTGCTGTATGTGCGCCTACCGAAGCCCCTGTTATGCTGCTTGGAATGGGTGAACTTGCTGTACCGCCATCTATTTTAAGAGAACCTGTTGCCGCTACGACATTGACCAATCCTGTTATCGTCACATAATCAGCGTCGCCCGGGCAAATTGTTGGATGTGTCAAAGTGAAATCAGGTAAAGCATTTATCGTCACCGTGACCGCTTCAATATCAAAACAACCTGCACCTGTTGTAGCTTTGATGTAATATGTGCCACTTGTTGTAACAGCTGATGGAGAAGCCAAAGCCGATGT
>JAYUQN010000014.1:0-2373 GCA_043756725.1 Saprospiraceae bacterium | reverse complement strand
ATTGCATGGGTGCAAACTATTGGCTACATGCCAATATGCTGTTACTTAATGGTAAAAAAATGTCTAAATCGGATGGCAATAATATTACACCAATTGAGTTATTTACGGGTAATTCCTCCCACGTTTCAAAAGGTTATACGGCAATGATTGCCCGCTTTTTCTTTTTGCAAGCACATTATGGCTCTACACTCGATATGAACGATGATGCTTTGTTGGCGGCTGAAAAAGGGTATAAACGCTTGATGGAGGCTCATAAAATCCTTCAAAGCCTTGAAATACTTCCAGATAGTAATCGGGATTCTGCGAAAAGGGGAGGTAATGACACGTATATTTTAGATAAAGACATTAAAGATTTGATGGCTTTGGCTTATGAAGATATGAACGACAATTTCAACGCCCCAAAAGCCTTGTCTCGTTTGTTTGAATTGGCTTCTAAAATCAATGGTTTGAAAGGCGGTCAATTGAGTTTGAAAGAAGTTTCAAGTGAAACTTTAACGGCTTTGAAAAAAATGTTCAGCGATTTCATTTTCACTATCTTTGGTTTGAAAGATGATAGTGCGCATGAAAATGGTCAGTCTGCTTTAGATGGTGTTATGAAATTAGTGATTGACCTACGGGCGCAAGCCCGAACAAATAAGGATTGGGGTACATCTGATAAAATACGGGATGGTTTGAAAGAGGCGGGGATTTTATTGAAAGATTCTAAAGAGGGGACTGCTTGGGTGAAAGAGTAAAGAAAGACCCCCCTCAGTATTTTTAGAGTTTTACCTCTTTTCACATAAAAAAATAAAATGAGCAAAGAATACATAGAAGGCAAAACCTATAAAGGTGAAAATTTTACAGAGCAAGCACTCAAAAAAGCGGAATATGAAAACTGTACTTTTTCAAACTGCTTTTTTTCAAACGCCCTTTTGTCTGAAATCAATTTCATTGAATGCACTTTTGACAATTGCGATTTGAGTATGGCTAAATTGATTGACACGGCTTTCAGAGACGTGACGTTTAAAAATTCTAAACTTTTAGGTTTGCGTTTTGATGATTGCAATGCCTTTTTATTGTCTTTTAATTTTAAATCGTGCCTGCTCAATTTTTCTTCTTTTTATAAGCTGAAATTAAAGAATACAGTGTTCGACGATTGCCAACTACAAGATGTAGAGTTTGGCGAAGCCGATTTTACAAATGCGGTTTTTAAAAAATGTGACCTTCACAGAGCGGTGTTTGAAAAGACAAAATTGGAAGGCGCAGATTTTCGGACAGCCGTCAATTTTTCAATAGACCCTGAAAGTAATCGCATTACGAAAGCGAAATTTTCAACGCACAATGTTATTGGGCTTTTGACTAAATACAATATAAAAATAGAATAGTATATAGGAATAATGAATAGCCCTGAAAGGGCGGGAGATGTTAGGATAGGGTGTAGCCCTATCGCTATTTTAACAATTTAACAATAAAAAAAACGATGGTTCGCAACTATTCAAAATGGCTCATATTCGGTTTAGGGATTCTTTTTTTGGGAACCTATATTATGACCCTCATTCCCCAATGTTCAAGTGATTCGGTTACGCCTACGGAAGTGGAACGAAAACCGCTTCCAGACTTGAATATCCCTAAATTCAATTCCGATTCTGCCTATTTTTTCACTGAAAAAATCGTCTCTATGAGTCCACGTGTCGTGGGTACTGAGGGGGCTAAAAAAGTGCAAAAATATGTTGTGGCGCAGTTCAAAAAATATGGGGCGGTGGTGATAGAGCAACCTTTTATAGCGACAACTTATGACGGTAAAAAGCACAATGCAACGAATATCATTGCCAGCTATAACCCCGCAGCCACAAACCGCATTGTGCTTTCAGCGCATTGGGATAGCCGCCCGTTTGCGGATAGAGACCTTGATGTAGCCGACAGAACTAAGCCTATATTGGGGGCAGATGATAGCGGCTCGTCAATGGGTATGCTTATTGAAATGAGTCGGCAATTGCAAGCAACACCGCCTAATAATTTAGGCGTGGATATCGTCTTTTTCGATGCAGAGGATTATGGTAATCCTGATGATAAAGCTGTTAATCAAGAATTGACGTGGGGTATTGGCGCACAATATTGGTCAAAAACGCCGCATGTAGCAGGCTATAAAGCGCTATACGGTATTAATCTTGATATGGCAGGCTCAAAGAACGCAAGGTTTATAAAGGAAAGTATTTCTATGAAATATGCGCCTTTTGTTGTTGATAAAGTATGGCGCGTGGCGCGTGAAAAATATGGTTATGCCCAATTGTTTGTTGATGAAGTATCCAGAGACGCGATGACAGACGACCATGTTTTTGTCAATGAAATTGCTAAAATACCGATGATAAATATTATAAATCACCCAATTGGAAG
>JAYUQN010000013.1:0-2374 GCA_043756725.1 Saprospiraceae bacterium | reverse complement strand
AGTAAACAAACTATGAGAAAACTTAATAAAATTCAAGCAAAAGACCCCGAAAAGTCTGTTGTTGAATCCTAAAACCATGCAAATAGAATAAGATAATTCCACATTTCCAAGTGTTTTACACTAAAGATAATGTGTTTTTTTCAACTCTTTTATCTGCCCCGTTATGTCTTTCACAGCCTGTTCGTCCGATTTTGGCACTATCATCAACACATCTTTTTCATTAACAATAATATAATTATTTAAGCCTCTTACTATCAATAGTTTATCCATGTCATTAGAACGAATAAATGAATTTTGCATATTTGCCATCAAAATATTGTCGGCTTGTACCACATTATTATTTTCATCTTTTGGCAACTCATCATACAAAGCACCCCATGCCCCTAAGTCTGACCAGCCAAAATTGCAAGGAATGGTATAAACATTTTCCGCTTTTTCCATAATGGCATAATCAATAGAAACTGAACGGGTTCGTGGATAATGGGTATCAATGAAATTTTGCTCCCCCTCAGTATTATACACGTTTTCATCTGTTTCCAAAACGGCGAGTATATCGGGCGCGTTTTTTTCAAAAGATTTCAAAAGCGATTTCACACTCCATATAAATATACCTGCATTCCAGAGATAATTACCTGCGTCCAAAAAAGTTTGAGCCGTTTCTTTATCTGGTTTTTCGGTGAAACTTTTCAACTTAAAAATACCGTCATCGTTTGCGTCATTGCGGTTGTATTGAATATAGCCATAACCCGTGTTTGGATTTGAAGGCGTAATGCCCAACGTCATCAAAGCATCATTTTTAGCAGTGAAATCAAGGGCTAAACCGATATTTTTCAAAAAATCCGCTTCATTGACGATTAAATGGTCGGATGAGGCAACGACAAAACAGGCTTTAGGGTTTAAATCTTTCAATTTCAAAGCCATAAAAGCCAAACACGGCGCGGTATTGTTGCGACTGGGTTCTGCCAATATTTGGTTGTCCGTCATGTCTGGTATTTGCTCTTTCACCAAACCGATATATGCCTTATTGGTCACAACAAAGATGTTTTCTTTAGGTATCAGAGGCAGAAAACGCTCATAAGTCATCTGCAACAGCGTTTTACCGATGCCTAAAATATCTAAAAATTGTTTAGGTCTTGCTTCACGGCTTGCGGGCCAAAATCGGCTTCCGACACCACCTGCCATAATAGCTACATAATAATTTTGATTCATTTTTACCCCCGTTTGGGAGTTATGAGTTATAAGTTATGAGTTATGAGTTGGGCTTTCCAACTCATAACTCATAACTTATAATTCATAACTCATTTAGAATTTATCTTTTACTTCTTCTATAACCGTACTTATACCTTCTTCTAAGGAAATTTTATGTTTCCATCCTAAGTCATGCAATTTTGAAACATCCATAAGTTTGCGGGGTGTTCCATCAGGTTTTGACGAATCTAATAGGATTTCACCTTTGAAACCCACTGCTTTTTGAACCATTTTAGCCAAATCGTAGATGGATAAATCTTCGCCAGTGCCTATATTAACCAAACCTGCGTCATTATAGTTTTGCATTAAAAAAAGACAGGCAGCGGCGAGGTCGTCTGCATGAAGGAATTCTCGCAAAGGTGCGCCTGTTCCCCACAAAGTTACGCTTGTATCCTTATTTTTTTTAGCGGTTAAAAACTTGCGGATAAGGGCAGGCAAAACATGGGAATTTTGCAAATCATAATTGTCATTCGGTCCATAAAGATTAGTAGGTATGACAGATATGAAATTGCAACCATATTGTGCTCTATAAGCATCACACATTTTAATACCGGCTATTTTAGCAATAGCATAAGGCTCATTCGTGGGTTCTAACAAGCCCGTCAAAAGGTATTCCTCTTTCAAGGGCTGCGGCGCTAATTTGGGATATATGCACGACGACCCTAAAAACAGCAATTTTTTCACCCCTGAAATGTATGCGGCATGAATAATATTGCTTTGAATCATCAAGTTTTCATATAAAAAATCAGCCCTAAAGGTATTGTTTGCTAAAATACCGCCCACTTTAGCGGCTGCTAAAAAAACATATTCAGGTCTTTCTTTTTTAAAAAAATCATTAACCTTTGATTGGTCTCTCAAATCTAATTCAGCCGATTTTCTAAAAACAAGGTCGTCAAAACCCTGTTTTTGCAACCCCCTCAGTATAGCAGAGCCTACCATGCCTCTGTGACCCGCTATGTATATTTTAGAATTTTTTTGCATATCAACCTATTTTTTCGACTTTGCCCTCTGCCAATTGATATTTTTCACTGCTTTCAGAACACACCGCAAAGCCTTCTTTATCAAAGCGCAAGCGTTGTCCGTATTCACTCATCCAACCTAATTGTTTTGCGGGATTGCCGACAAC
>JAYUQN010000012.1:0-6189 GCA_043756725.1 Saprospiraceae bacterium | reverse complement strand
AGTACAGATTTACTAAATTTTTAAAATTTAGTAAATCTTTCGAAATCATCATTAAGTACAGATTTACTAAATTTTTAAAATTTAGTAAATCTTGGGATATTTCAAATTTATCCCCCGTTTACATCTCTTTCTGTTAATTCATCCATTTTACCACTTTTCAAATGCAAATAATTTTCACTTGACACCACCTTGTCACCTGTTGCCGCTTCTACCTCTTTTCTGGCTTTGCCTGCAGTTTTACCCCCTTTTATAGCCGCTTCTTTATTTGTTTCAAACCCTTGTGCATCTTGTTTTACGGCTATCATACGGGTCGTCTCTTCGCCCAATGCTGTTAAAATCAATTCGATAGGCGTCATGTGATCCCGTAAATTTTGATTTGGTTTAGTAAGCCCTTTAATGTTTTTATGTTCAGTAGGTGTCACGTCAAAAGTGCCTTTTGCAATAATAGCTGTTAGTATTGAATACTCTTTACCTTCTTGTACATCTCTGTTTTTCCATTCTTTGGTTAATTTTTTGCGTGTATGGATAGTCTCCATGCGTTTGTCTATCCAGTCTTCGGTATAGCCTTTTGCTCTGTATATCTCTGCCATTCGCCCAACAATGAGTTCGGGGTCTTCTGTTTCCTCTATGCGTTCCGTTCCTACTTGTGCAAGCCATTGTTTTAACGGTTCTGCTTTTGGAGAAGGCACAGACATGACAATTCTCAAAATACCTTGTGTATTAGCGCAATCCGTTTTATAATTTTTACCATCACTTGATTGCAATTTCAGTTGTTTACAAATTGTAAACAACTGAGGCTCTCGATTTTTCAATACACCCCAATAAACACGAGGTTTGGGACTATCGGTTAAAACATGAATGACATCTACAACAGAAAAATACCATTGTTCATTATGCCATGCTTTTCTGATTTCATTTACTTCAAATGGAATAAGGTTTGAGTTTTCCATATCGGTTGTTGTTTTTGATTAAAAATTAATTTTCAAGGTCAAATCTTTTCAAACGCCTTTTTCTCCCAATATTCAATATGTGTTTTCACCAAACGTATTTCATCAAAAGTATAATCATCACCTAATTGTTCTTTTGCGGGTAAAATGCTGTTTTCTGTAAGCTCCATAACGGCTGCCTTGATGGTGGCAAAGCGGTCTGGTGGTACGAGTTTTTCAATACCAATTTTCCCCTCTCCTACCAATTTAATGAAATGCCCGTAAAGCGTGCTGACTGCCATATTCCGCAGTTGCGCAATTTCTTCAATCGTTTTACCTTCCAAAAATAGGTTTAGTGTTTGTAAATACGTTTCACCTTTCATTTTAACAGGTTTTTCCTCTCTAAATTTGACAGGTTTTTCTTCATGCGCATTCCCAACCGTCAGAGAAATTCTTTTCAAAAAGGTTGATAAATCCTCTGAAACAGCCCCACTGTTAGCCGCATGGAAATGCTCTTTCGTAATGGTTTCGCCATCTAAAAGACATTTCACAATGACGATTGACTTGCGGAAAGCCATCAATTTATTGAATAAAAGCGTTTCCAATTCCGTCAATTCCTCGGTATATGCCTTAGTTTTAGACAAAAGATTCATCTTTTCTTTATGCACCCGTGTTTGTTTCAATACCTCTTCAAAGGTTGTTGAAAAATAGGTTTTGGCAGCGATTAAGCGTTCCATAACCACCGAAAGATTGGGATTGGGGGCTTCAAGTAGGCGATTGAGTTGAAGGATGAAATTATCACTGTGTTTTTTCAAAGGTTCGAGCGTCTCCAATTGCGTTTCAGCCCAGGGTTGTTGCTTTTGCTTGTTGGAGTTTTTTTCACTTTTATCATAACTGGCTATGTGCTTTTGCCACGCATATTGAAGGTGTGAAAATCTAAAAGATTTGTAAATATAATCTTTCAAAAACAAGAACATTTCAAGTTCTAAAATCCCCGTTATTTCATCTGGTGCTTTTTTATTGGACGCAAATTTTATGACTTGGGCATCGCTGCTGATGCCATTCAAGATAAATTTTTGAGTCAAAACCAAGCCTTGTAAAGATTTTAAGCGCGATAAAGCCACATACACCTGCCCGGGCGCAAACGCGCTATTGATGTCCAAAACGGCTCTTTCAAAAGTCAAGCCTTGACTTTTATGCACCGTAATAGCCCACGCCAATTTGATGGGATATTGCGTGAAAGTGCCAATGACAGATTCTTCAATTTCTTTGGTGTTATCGTCTTCAACGTATTTTATATTGCGCCATTCATAACGTTCTACTGTCAGTTTTTCTGTTTCACCTTTGAAAGACACGATAATTTCTTCTTCTGAAAGGCTTTCAACAAGGGCTAACCTGCCGTTGAAAAAACGTTGGCGACCTGTGGGGTCGTTTTTTATAAAGATAATCTGTGCGCCTTTTTTTAAAACCAAATTATTCTCGGTGGGATAGCTAAAGGGTGGAAATTCTCCTTCAATTTGTGCGGCGAAAGTGTAGGCTATATTGGGCAAAGCGGCTAAGGCATCGTCATTTTGTTTAGCGGCTCGAACATTATGCGTGGTGAGTGTAATATAACTATCCTCGGCAGTGGGCTTAAAATTGGGTTTGTAATATTGATTGAGAATGGCAATATCCGTTGTTTCAATACGGTTATTTCTTAGGTTTTCAAGGATATTGATAAAAGTTATATCGTCTTGTCGGTATATTTTTTCCAACTCAATATAGAGCGGTTTTTCATCTTGTAAAACTTTGGCGTGAAAAAAAAACATACCATCGTAATGCGCCTTTAAAATATCCCATTCCTCATTTTTCACAACAGGCGGCAGTTGCATCAAATCACCTATAAAAAGCACTTGAACGCCCCCAAAAGGTGTTTCATAATTCCCTCTAACCAAACGCAAAACGGTATCAATAGCATCTAAAATATCTGCTCGAAGCATACTCACCTCGTCAATAATCAATAATTCCAATGATTTCAACACTTGCCTTTTAGAGGCAGACATCGTAATGTGTTTTTTTATGGTCTCACGATTATTAACAACCACATTCGTTATGCCGAGCGAGGGAATATTGGTCGGTAAAAAAGCACCAAAAGGCAATTGAAATTGAGAATGGATGGTGACGCCACCCGCATTGATAGCGGCTATGCCCGTAGGGGCAACAACCACCGCTCTTTTATGCGTTTTTTCAATAATGGCTTTCAAAAAAGTGGTCTTGCCTGTACCGGCTTTGCCTGTTAAAAACACCGATTTGTTGGTCTGATTGACAAACTTGTAGGCAACTACTGAGGGGTCTATGTTGGTCATTTTTATACGCTGATTTAAGTTTTCAAAATAGAGCCACGAATTGTCGAATTCAACAAATTTCACTAATTTAAGTGTTGACGTAAGAACTTAGCCGTATGATGGACTTCAGTCCGTCAATGTTTAAATCTCATAGAAATACAGTATGTGCTATTTTTTAAATAAAATTATCACAATTACTGAGATATTGACGGACTGAAGTCCATCATACGACTAAGTTCTTACTTCAACACTTACATTCGTTAAATTTGTTGAATTCGTTCATTCGTGGCTCAAATGTCCACATTTTATGTCAAATTGTAGCTATAAAAAAACCAATTGTTATAGATAAATATTTTACAAATAAATAAAGTGTTGTTATGAAAACAATTAAAATATTTTAAATATTGTCCATAAGACGCAGGTCGTTTACTTTGCTGGTGGTGGTGCTTGCGGGCGCGGCGGCATTTTCAAACTATCCGCAGGATACCATGCTTTCAGAGAATCCATATTCGTTTTCGCCCATTTGATAAGCGTTTGGCGTTGGGCATCAGACAAATTTGCACCCGCATGCAAGCCAAAATTGGGGTAGGAAGGCAAAGGCATTTCCTTTTTTTCAACCATTTCAACACATTCTTCAAATTTATGGTTTTGAATAGCCACTTTCATACCCGTAAAAGTAGAGAAATTCAGATGGCGTTTGCCATCTTTCACATGGTCGGCAAGCCACCAAGCAACAGGCTGCACGTTGGCATACCAAGGATATTCCGTTTTATTGCTGTGGCAATCGTTACACGCCACTTCCAAAATAGCGGCAACATCTTGAGGCACATCATACTTTTTTGATACGTGAAACAATTGATCGTCCGACACATTTTTTTCAGGTCGAATAAATTGAATAACGACAAAAACGGCTAATAAGCCGAGTAATATTTTCTTAATCATGTTGAATAAAGTTTGATTTTTATGATGAAATTGGTCAAAATACTGTCCATAGGACTCCCTTCGGAGAGGGGGTGCTTTGTGTGTAAAGGAAAGTAAAATTTTTACATGAAAAACTAAAATGGTTATTTTTTTTCAATATTTTTCGATAATTACATTAACTTATCAGATAATTGCCGTTATTGTTTTGCTTTTTACAATTGAATTTAAATATTTTTCAAATCAAGCAATGGGTTTTTCATTACCCTTATGTCGTTTCAAAATTATACCTTTGCTTTCAATTTAAAAGGAGAAATAGGAACAGCGTTTTCAAAAAAATGAAAAAATTATGCGTACTAAGAGTAATGATTTTACGATCCACAACATCCCTTTCGGTATCTTTTCAGTAAAAAACGAAAAAAAACGCCTCGCAACTATCATAAATGACCAAGTTGTGGACTTATTTGCAGTAGCAGAATTGGGCTATTTCAACGATTTATTCCGAGGAACTCCTATGGAGAAAATAAAAAAATCTGTTTTCAAAAATGATTATTTAAACGATTTTATCAGTTTAGGAAAAGAGATAACCCATGCTGTGCGTAAGCGTTTGCAGGAGATTTTAGCGGATGATAAAAATATTCATCATTCATCATTCACCATTCATCATTCTAAAGTAAAATTGCATTTACCTGTGAAAATTGGCGACTATACCGATTTTTACAGCAGCGAAGAACACGCCACCAATGTCGGTAAAATGTTTAGAGACCCTGCCCATGCTTTGTTGCCTAATTGGAAACATTTGCCTGTAGCGTATCATGGGCGCGCCAGTTCTATCTGCGTGTCGGGTACAAATTTTCACCGACCAAAAGGACAAATTAAGGTGAGTGAAAATGACCCTCCTATTTTTTCACCTACTCAAAGTCTTGATTTTGAATTGGAAATAGCAGCCATTATTGGCAAACCCAACCCTCTTGGCGAACCCATTTCAACCGCCCACGCAGAAGACCATATTTTCGGTTTTGTTATTTTCAACGATTGGTCTGCCCGTGATATTCAGCGGTGGGAATATGTACCGTTGGGTCCATTTTTAGCTAAAAATTTCTTTTCAAGCATGTCTCCCTGGGTTGTGACGATAGAAGCTTTAGATAATTTCCGTACCGAAGGCGTTATGCAAGACCCGCCTGTTTTACCATATCTGCAATATGAAGGCAATCACCATTTTGACGTGGCATTGGAAGTCGCTATTCAGCCTCAAAATGCGGGTGAAACAGTTATTTCAAAGACAAATTTCAAAAACCTGTATTGGAATATCTGTCAACAAATAGCACATCATACAGTGAATGGCTGCAATTTGAATGTGGGTGATGTCTTGGCAAGTGGCACCATTTCGGGCAAAGAAGCGAATAGTTTTGGCTCCATGCTCGAGTTGAGTTGGGGCGGCAAGACCTCCCTCTCCATAGGAGTCCCTTCGGACAGTATGGCGGACGGTTCGGAGCGAAAGTTCATTCAAGATTATGATACGGTGATTATGCGGGCTTATGCGGAGAAAGACGGTGTGCGGGTGGGGTTTGGAAAATTGGAAAATCAGGTTTTACCCTAAATTTTTATGCCAAAAAAGTAAAAACGCTGAAAGCGATGTTTATTGAAAAATTACAGCCCTTTGATGAAAAAGGGTATTATAAAAAGAAAATACTTTAATCTTTGTTTTGCAAAAAAGTTTGCAACGTTTCCAAATTAGTGGCTTCATCAAAGAGGGCTTGAACAGGAATGTTAAAACCCTTAATCACCCAACTTTCAATGTCTTCATCAAGCCTAAAAACTTTAGGCGGTGCATATTTTTTATCGGTAGGAGACAGTAAAATATATTGTGAAATATGTTGACGAACGGGGTCAATAATCCAATATTCACGGACACCATGAGCCGCATAATCATCTTTTTTAATACCTTTATCCTTAGAAGCTGTTTTTTTAGATAAAATTTCAACGACAAAATCGGGTGCAGGGAAAAGCATTTGGTCTTC
>JAYUQN010000011.1:0-18097 GCA_043756725.1 Saprospiraceae bacterium | reverse complement strand
GTTTGAGCAGGCAAAGCAGCCGAGAGTTTTTCCCATTTTTCAATGATTTGTTTAGTCATTTTCAAAATTAAATCAGCCCTTAAGTCATCATCGAAAGAATCAATAATAGTAGCGATAACTTTTTTAAGGGGCATGTTCGGGTTTTTCTGAAACAGTTTTACAGCATCTTCTAATGCTAAACCTATCATGGATTTTTCATATTTTTTTGGAAAAAAATCTTTTGGGTCTGTTCTTTGTAGATAGCGAAGTCCTTCATGGGCATGACTGAATGAAGGGTCTTCCAACATCTCTTCGATTGTCATTGTTCTATTTTCTTTTATATTTTCCATTCTGCAAATTTACGTTTTAATCTAAATTTTTCATAATTTTTTTTGGGCGAATACGCTTCTGCAACAGAATTATTAATTCCTATCATATAGAAATTGGTGCTAATTGTCTCATAATTTCTGCGAAAAACATGGTTGTATAGATTTTTACGTTTTTCATCAACAGGTGTTATCTCAATCCCTCTTTTGGGGAATTTATCTGAAAATTCATACGCAATTTTTGCAACAGTGCTGATAAGTTTGACAATATCATGATTGTTGGATACAACAGAATCGTTAATTTCATAACCTTGCAAATCACCAAAACCTAAGTTCCAATATTTGTTTTTCAAAGGTGTGAACATTACTATTTTTTGAATTTTACCTTGTATGCCTTCGCTTTCAAAATAGTAAAAGGGTTTATTCCTAATATTGATATATTCGTAAGAGTCGGTTATCATTGTAAAGTTTTTTATAGTAGGTTTGTTACAATTGCTCAAATATACAGCACCCCTCAGTATTTCAGATAAAAAACTGGGTTTTCTTTGTTATTTTTAATTTTCAGATAAATAAATTCCTATATTTGTTTATACATTCACCAAACTAATAGCAACAAAGAGCTTTCTGAAATGCTCACGACGGTCAATACCGACAAAGTATGGGCAGAACTCGCCCGTTTTACCGCCAATGCAGTTGCAACAAAAGGCGATAAAGCCTACATATATTTGTTCTCTTACGTACCAGAGTCTATGAAAGCAAGGGCTAAATATGGCGCACCACACGCCTCTGAAATCGCTTATGTTTTTAACAATTTGAACACCCGTAGAGGTATTTCCACGGCAACATCACAAGACGAAGCGGTCGCCAAGTTGATGAATGCTTATTGGGCAAATTTCGCTAAAACAGGTAATCCGAATGGTAAAGGACTTATGGGAATGGCGAAATTGTGGCGAGATGCTATAGATAAATACGGTGGTGATGTCACGCTTATTCATTTACCCGAAATAGGGATAAAAGGGAATACCCATTTTCCATTTTCTGACCTAAACAATGTCGAAATTGCAGACCTGTTATCGCTATTTCTAAAAAA
Source organism: Saprospiraceae bacterium (assembly GCA_043756725.1). Lineage (GTDB taxonomy): Bacteria > Bacteroidota > Bacteroidia > Chitinophagales > Saprospiraceae > JAAFJT01. The sequence goes on along the minus strand of JAYUQN010000011.1, from coordinate 16,702 downwards.
GAAAGGCTTAGATTGATAGGTTTTAAATTTAAAATCTTTTAGATTTACAATCAAAAATACCGAAATCCAATAAAAATATTAAAATTAACAATGAAAATGATAAAAATAGCTAAATCACCTCTAATACTTATCACATTTTTAATGACATTGGGGTTCTCGAAAAATACTTTTGCTCAAGATAAAAATTTAGTTGTGCGTATAGCAAAACTTAAAATAGATTCTGCACAATTGGAAAGCTATAAAGCGGCACTGAAAGAGGAAATCGAAGCATCTGTCCGCACCGAACAAGGCGTTTTGACCTTATATGCTGTGTCAGACAAAAATAATCTGACACACATCACTGTTTTTGAAATTTATGCCAATCAAGAGGCGTATTTAGCGCATTTAAAAACACCTCATTTTATAAAATATAAGACCACGACAAAAGACATGGTTAAGTCGCTTGAACTTATGGATACCGTTCCTATTGCTCTAAAAGCAAAGGCTAATGAATAATGAAAAAAATGCAACTTTGTTTTTTATTTAAAAAATTTATCAATGGAAAATATAAAAACAACCTACAATCGCCGTTCTTTTATAAAAGCCTCTTTGCTGTCGGGTGGCGGCTTTATGCTCGGATTTAATACGCTATCTCATTTAAAACTTAATGAAATTGCGAAAATTAATAACCTCCCGCTTGATTTTAACGAACTCAACGGCTTTGTGAAAATTACAGCCGACAATGTCATCAAAATCATGTCACCCAACCCCGAAGGTGGTCAAGGCGTAAAAACGTCTATGCCGATGCTCGTAGCAGAAGAATTAGATGTGGATTGGAAAGATATTATCATAGAACAAGCGGGTTTGGATACCAAGCATTTTACCCGTCAAACTATTGGCGGCAGTCAAGCTATCCGTACAGGGTGGAAACCGCTTCGTATGGCGGGTGCAACTGCCCGACACATGTTGCGTGAAGCGGCTGCCCAAGCATGGAAAGTACCCGTAGAGGAGGTCACTACTGAGGGGGGTGTTTTGTTTCATAAAAGCAGTGGAAAGTCGGCAAAATATGGCGAAATGGCTGCTGCTGCGGCTAAAATGCCCGTCCCCAAAGACATAAAATTGAAGGATATTAAAGATTTCAAAATTATCGGTACGTCTCGAGGGAACGTAGATTTAGAAAAAATAGTCACAGGCAAACCTCTGTTTGGTATTGATACGAAAAAGGAGGGTATGCTCATCGCCATGATTGCACATCCTCCCGCTTTTGGTTTGAAACTGAAATCTTATGACGCAACGGCTGTCAAGAAGATGAAAGGCATAAAAGATGTTTTTCAGATAAAGGTTTTTAAAGACAACTACGAAAAGACATTTTTTGATACCCTCAATTTCAACGAAGTCATTGCTATTGTCGGCAGCTCGACTTGGGAAGTGATGCAAGCCAAAAAAACCTTGAAAATTGAATGGGAGACCATTCAAAGCACTACCGAAAATAGGAATATGTTGGGTCGAAAAACAACTGTTAATATTCCTGCGGGCTTTGAAAATTCGGCAGACCATACGGCAAAAATGGCAGCTATGGCAAGTCAAAAGGCAACAGTTCGCCGAAAAGACGGCGATACTGAGGGGGCATTTAAAAACGCTGCAAAAGTGCTTGAGCGCACATATACGGGACCTTTTTTGGCACATAATTGCATGGAACCCATGAATTTCTTTGCGCATGTAACCGATGAAAAAGCCGAACTCTCGGGACCTCTTCAAAAACCTGAATTTACGGAACAGGCTTTATCGGCGCGTTTGGGATTGCCTTTGGAGAAAATTGATATTCAAATGACCCGTTTGGGTGGTGGCTATGGTCGGCGTTCTTATGCCCACTGGCTTATTGAAGCGGCTCTTATTTCACAAAAAGTTAAAGCCCCTGTTAAACTCATTTATTCTCGTGAAGATGATATGACTTCGGGCATTTATCGCCCTGCCTATTCTGCAACCTATCGGGCGGCTTTAGATGCCAACAATAATTTGATAGGGTTTCATGTAAAAGCTGGGGGTATCCCAGAATCGCCTTTGTATCCCAACCGTTTTCCTGCGGGGGCAGTGGATAATTATTTAGCCGAAGATTGGACAATTGATAGCAATATCACAGTAGGTTCGTTTCGTGCGCCACGCTCAAATTTTATTGCGGCTGCCGAGCAAAGTTTTCTCGATGAAGTGGCAGAAGCTGCGGATAAAGACCCCATTGCTTTCAGATTAGAATTGTTAAAACGGGCTAAAGACAATCCAGTAGGAAAAAATAATGAATATGAGCCAGAACGCTATGCAAAGGTTTTAGAAATGGTGAGAGACAAATCGGGTTGGGAACAAGCCAAAACGGGCGTACATAGAGGCGTTTCAGCTTATTTCTGTCATGATTCGTATGCCGCAAATGTCTTGGATTTAGAGATGAAAGAAGGGCAGCCGATTGTGAAAAAAGTCTATTGTGTCATAGATTGTGGTATCGTCGTCAATCCAAATGCGGCAAAAAACATGGCAGAAGGCGGCGTTGTAGATGGTATTGGAACGGCTTTATTTGGCAATATGACCATGACAAAAGGCGTACCTGATGCCAATAATTTTCACCAATACCGCATGATACGCATGAATGAAGCTCCTAAAGAAATTGATGTACATTTTGTGCAAAACAATATAGACCCAACAGGTATGGGCGAACCCGCTTATCCGCCTGTGTTTGCGGCTTTGGCTAATGCGCTGTATAAAGCTACGGGAAAACGGTTGTATAAACAACCTTTTCAGCTTGAATTGGAGAAGGGAATTTGATATTGAGGTTGAAAATACTGAGGGGGGGCAATGTATAAAACATATTTGAATACAGTAAGGTATTATTTGATTTCAGTAATTTTCAATGAAAAAAAAAACGCTATCTTTGACAGAATTTTTGACCATATTTTTAATAAACAAAATAGCAATCATGGCAAAATATAATTTAAAAATAAACGGTAAAACGCTAAAAGTAGATGTTGACCCTTCAACACCTATTCTTTGGGTCTTGCGTGACCACCTTGATATGCCCGGCACGAAATACGGTTGTGGCGTTGCCCAATGCGGTGCTTGCACCATTCACCTCAACGGTTCGGCTACGCGTTCTTGTATGTTACCTGTTTCATCGGTTGGCAAACAAGCTATTATGACCATCGAAGGCTTATCCGAAAAAGGCGACCACCCCGTGCAAAAAGCATGGTTGGAACATGATGTTGCTCAATGTGGCTATTGTCAGACGGGGCAAATTATGAGTGCCGCTGCTTTGCTAAAAAGCAATCCCAATCCGAGCGATGAAGATATTGAAAACTTTATGAGTGGTAATATTTGCCGTTGCGGTACTTATATCCGTATCAAAGCCGCTATTAAAACAGCCGCTAAAAAGATTTGATAATTTCAGATTTGACAACTTTTTAAAAGTTGTCAAATCTCAAAAAAAATAGAAAATGGAAAATATTAAAACAACCTATAATCGGCGGTCTTTTTTAAAAGTTTCTGCACTAACAGGCGGTGGTTTTATGCTCGGTATCAATTATTTATCGGGTAAAACACCTGCAATGTCTGAATTAGACTTGCCTAAAGATTGGTTTGATTTCAAAGGATATATAAAAATTACGGCAGATAATGCCATTAAAATTCTATCGCCCAATCCAGAATTTGGTCAAAATGTGATGACTTCGTTGCCGATGATTGTGGCAGAAGAATTGGACGCAGATTGGAAAGATATTATCGTCGAACAAGCTCCGCACAACAATCAACTCTATGGACGGCAGTTCACAGGCGGAAGTCAATCGGTTAGAACCTATTGGAAACCTTTGCGTGAAGCGGGTGCTACAGCCCGACAAATGCTTAGAGAAGCCGCTGCCCAAACGTGGAATGTACCCGTTGAGGAAGTGACCACCAAAGCGGGTGTTTTATCCCATAGCAGTGGAAAATCGGCAAAATATGGTGAAATGGCTACTAAAGCATCCACTTTGCCTGTACCTAAAGCTGCCAAACAAAAAGACGTAAAAGATTTCAAAATTGTCCGGACATCCCGTAAAAATGTAACAGGTTTAAATGTCGTAACAGGTAAACCGATGTTTGGAATGGACTATCGCCAAGCAGGAATGTTAATAGCTATGGTGCATCATCCACCAGCTTTTGGTATGAAAATAAAGTCTTTTGATGCCAAAGAAGCCCTCAAAATGAGTGGTATCAAAGATGTTTTTACCATAAAACTTTTTCAAGAAGGCACTGAAAGAGCAGGATTCGATACCCGATCTTTCAACGAAACACTTGCAATTGTGGGCAATTCGACATGGGAGGTTATGAATGCTCGCAAAAAGTTAAAAGTGGAATGGATGGTCGCTCCAGAAGTCAAAGAAACAGTAGGAGGGTTCGGTGGTAAAAAAGAAGTGACTATTCCTGCGGGTCTTGAAAGTACCGAAACGCACCTTGCTAAAATGGCAGAAATGGCGAAAAAACCCGCCCAACAATTGCGAAAAGACGGCGACCCCGAAACAGCATTTAAAAATGCCGCGCAAATCATTGAGCGCACTTATACTGCCCCATTCTTGGCGCATAATTGCATGGAACCCATGAACTGTTTCGCTCACGTTACGGCTGAAAAAGCATTTTTAGCGGGACCCTTGCAAGCACCTGAATTTGCGGAAAGAACCATAGCGAGTAGTATAGGTATGCCCGTTGAAAAAATTGAGATAGAAATGACCCGTATGGGCGGTGGTTTTGGGCGTCGGGCTTATCCGCATTATATGGTTGAGGCGGCGTTGATTTCACAAAAAGCAAAAGCCCCTATAAAATTGATTTACACAAGGGAAGACGATATGAGCTATGGCATTTATCGCCCTATGTACACGGCAACTTATCGGGCAGCCTTAGATGAAAATAAAAAATTGATTGCTTTTCATGTAAAAGGTGGTGGTATTCCAGAACACCCAATAGCGGCTAATCGCTTCCCTGCGGGTGCTGTGGATAATTATTTGGCAGAAGGTTGGGAAATAGCATCAAATATTACGATTGGGGCATTCCGTGCGCCACGCTCTAATTTTAATGCCGCTGCCGAGCAATCTTTCCTCGATGAAGTCGCCGAAGCAATGGGCAAAGACCCCATTGATTTGCGTCTTGAACTCTTAAAAAGGGCTAAAGAAAACCCTGTCGGTAAAAACAATGACTACGACGCCGATAGATATGCAGGTGTGTTAAAATTAGTGCGAGATAAATCGGATTGGGATAATGCCGCTAATCGTAAGAAAAACAGAGGTGTTGCCGCTTATTTTTGCCATAATTCCTATGCTGCCCATGTGGTTGAAATGGTCATGAGAGACGGTCAGCCGTATGTGGAGCAAGTATTCAGTGCTATGGATTGCGGTATTGTCATTAATCCAGATGCGGCAAAAAATATGGTAGAAGGCGCAGTCATAGACGGTATTGGCAATGCCCTTTACGGCAATATGTCATTTAAAGACGGTAAAACAGAGCATAATAATTTGAATACGTACCGCATCATTCGCCACAATGAAGCCCCTAAAAAAGTGGATGTGCATTTTGTACAAAACGATATTGACCCAACAGGTTTGGGAGAACCGCCTTTCCCACCAGTCTTTGGGGCAGTCGCAAATGCGCTCTTCAAAGTTACAGGCAAGCGTTTGTATAAGCAACCTTTTCAGCTTGAATTGGAAAAGGGGATTTGAGGTTAGAACATTTAAATTATGAATAAAGAGGGGGTGTTTTCCAATGTGGAAGCACCCCCTCAGTATTTTGCATTTAGAATCATTTGTGTTCAAAAGATTTAGAATTAAGCATTTAGCATTTCTCTTACCGCTTGTCGCATAATATTTTTATTGGGTAAATCAATACCATTTGTTGTATTGTCTATAACAAAGGTTTCAAAATTTTCTAAAATTGCAGTTACGAAGCCGATGTACTCAGATTCTTTATTTTCCACACATCTGATAAGTTTTGTAATGACTTTTCTAACCTCAAGTGCTATTCTTTCTTCGTTTGGCAAAGGGTTGTGTTTGTATTCTTCCCATATATCTTCTTGAATCAGTTTGACTATTCTCTTTCGTTTTTTAAACAATTCTTCCCTTCTCAATCCATAAACTTCTATGGATTTACCACCTTTTACTGAAATACCTTCTACTAAGCCATTGGGTAAAAATCTCAGATGCTCTTTGGGATTATCAATAGCTGGGTGCAATAATAATGGGTTTTCAGCAACTAACGGGGCGCAGAGAATATGACACAAATTTAGGTCAAGTTCTCCCGTTATATTGAGGGGATGTGAAACAACACGATTTGATTCGTTTTCAAGCGGAAAATCTGCTCCTTTAAAATCTCGGTTGCAAATTTGGCAAGATAACAACAGATTAGTCCACTCATAACCCAACCAATAGTAATGTTTTTTAAAGCGATAATGCTCTACATCCTTATGTGCACCAGCGTGGGTATTTGTCTCACAAAAAGCACATTTGGATTTGAAGATTACTTTTAGCCTATTTTTTACAACAGTTGCTCCATAAACTTTATTATCAAAGTCATGATCCAATTGTTGGCTCAAAGCTTGCTGAATTTTTGACTCGCCCGAAGGATTTTTAGGCGTATGATTTCTTCTTTTTGAAGTTTCAACCCACAGTGTAGAAGGAGGATTGTCGAAATAAGGTTCTATCTTTCTCATTTTCTATTGTACTAAACCCTCTGCACGGAGTTTTTTAAGACGTTCTTTAATTTCTTCAATTTCCAAAACCTCATTGAAATCACTGGTTGGGATAATTTCATCTGCCGTTGCTCCACGCGCAAATAGCGTTTGAAAGCCAAAAATAGGGGAAGTCAAAAGAGCTTCTGGGCTAAGTTTACGAATATCAAAGTCATCGTCTTTTCGGTCAATCGTTATACCCTGTTCAGAACTACGCTCGACTGTCAATATCACAGGCTCGTTGTCTTTTGGTAAACCTAAAATAGGGATTGGGCTATGAGTCGTGACTATAAATTGAACTTTGGGAAAGATATCAGATAGTAATTTAGGCAATTCGTACTGGTATTTAGGATGCAAATGGGCATCAATTTCGTCAATCAATACAATGCCTGATAAATTGTCAAAATTACTTTTTCCTTCAGCCAAACGAATTACCATGTCTCCAATCATAGTCAAAATACTACGAAAACCTGCAGCTAAATCATTAAGAGATACGGCTTCATAGGTTTCGTTTTTATCATCTTTTTCGTAGTAACGGACTTTGGGGCTGCCATTCGTTGCGTCTATTTTGATGTCTTGGAGGTTAGGAATAAGTTTTAAAAATAAGCTTTTCAACTTTTCAAAACGAGGTTGGTCATAAGCATTAGAATTGATAAGCTCTTGTTCAATATTGAATAATTGCCCATCATCATGAAATAAAGAATAGGTTTTTTGTTGACTCCTTTCAGAACTTGCTTGGTCTCCAATAGCCAATCTAAACCTTGAAACGCCATAAGCTGCAAGTGAGACATTTATTTTTGATTTTTCTTCGGCTTGACGGTTATAAGGAGAACTATTTACAAAAGCATTCAGAAGAATAATAGCATCTTTAGACATTGGTGAAACGAAATTTTCATCGCCAATCAAGCCTTTAGCAATCCCCCGAAGTATAGAAGTTTTACCAAAACCATTTTCACCCGTTAAAAATATCCATTTAGTTGTAAATGGTAGATTTTCAATTATTAATTCTTTAATTCCTTGAAAATTTGAAATATAAATTCTTGAAAGTATATTAGGTAATTTGGGCAAAGGTATTGACCTAAGCCTTGCATCCTCTAAAATAAAGTCTCTCAATTGTTGAGTTGCGTTTGTCAATACTTTATTTCTATAATTTGCAACTCTATCGCAATCTGCCTGAAATTTATCTTCGCTTATAAATCCTACAACGCTCTCTTTAGGATTGTCGTTGATGTATTTATCAATTATTGGTTTTTCTTTTTTTAAAAAAAGAGCTAAAGTTGTTATTGGATTAACATTTTTTTCAACTTGTTTAAACCAATTGTTCTTTTTTGCCCCTTCTTTAAAACCTAAAGCAATTACCATTTTTTGAAAATAAATTATTCTTTCTGAATTTTCATTACCCTCCCCATTTGCTTCTAATTCGCAGTATGCATTCCCAGAATTTGTTTTAAGTGGTAAATAAAGCCTAATTGTATTTGTATTGTTTTTGTTATCAAAACGCCAAAATGATACATGAAGATATGTCTCTTCTTTATTACCATAAAACCAATATCCATTCTTGAAAGAATCATCATCATTCAAGCGAATCCTAAACTTGAATTCCTCATTTTCATTATATATTCCAATTAGGTATTCATAGAAGGCATCATGTATAGCAAGAATATTTTTTTCAGCCATTTTTCAATTTTTTAAATGACAAAAGTAAAAAACAAAAACGTTATTTTCCAATAAAAACTCGGTTTAAACGGATTCTTTACTAAACTGCTATAAAATATTTAAAAATATCGAATAATATAACGCAACATGATTTTTAAGATAAATCCAGCACTTCTCAGTATTTTACCTTAAAACGCTTTACTAAGCCTCAAACAAAGCATCTAACACAATGCTGTTATCCACCAAACCAATACTTTGTTCATTGTCAATAATACCATATATTAGGCATTAAAAATTTTTATTCAACCAAATAACCAATTGCTGCCAACTTTCAATAGGAATCTTCGCATGGTAAGTGTCTTTCATCACTAAAAATTCCTTTTTATTACTGGGAACAGCATCATAGAACGCTTTAACTTTGTCTATATCAAATAATTCATCTTTATCGCCAATTCCTACCAAAACAGGAATATTCAAGTCTTTGGGAAGGCGGAGTGTTTTGACATCCAGCATGGTTAGAAATCGAAGTGTGTATTTAAAATTGAACAAAGAATCATTTAAACCCGTCATGCCTTCTCTATAATATTCAACAGCTTGATACTTAGGACGGAAAATAGAACTTGCCAGTATTTTAGTTTTTTGAAACAGTGTTGGCGGTGCTGTTACACCTTTTTTGCCTTCATAAGCACCAGAAAGTAATATTAATCCTGAAATCTCATTTGGAATAACATTCGCTGCACAAATCGCAGAAGCCACGCCCAAGCTATGCCCTAAAATAACCACCTTTGGATAACCAAGCCCTTTGATATATTTTACCGACTCCGCTAAATCAGCCAGCCATCTTTCTTTATTAGGGTTATCCCCTCGGTTGCCACCCGATAAACCATGTCCTCTATAATCCAAACCAAATACCGTATAGCCGCCTGCTGATAGGGGTTTACCAGCCATATTATAGGCTCCACTATGGGCAGTAATGCCATGAAAAATTAAAACGGCAATATCTTTTTTGGCGGGTTCAATTGTGTCAGGATTCCATCGCCTCAGAAATAGCGTTTCACCATCTGTTGTCGTAAAGGTGTGATGGGCTTCTGTAAATTTCTGCCTCATCAGCGTCGCTTCATCGGGTGAAATACCAACATGATTTGATTTTGGTTGAGTTGGAAGAAACGCCAGAACCCATCCAACAATAAAAATAGCGACAATTAAAAAAATAATAGTGTATAAGATTTTTTTAAATATTCTCTTCATAACAATGATTTTTATTGAATTTACTTTTTGACAATTCCCAAAATATCAACTTGATAGGGTTTCAAAATCAAGATACTTACATTCTGCACCTGAAAAACGCTACGGTATTTCACGTGATTTTATCAATAAAGTCGCTATGCCTGCTAATAACGTTGGAATGGCAAAAACCATAAAATTAGCGGTCATAGATAAGCCAGCACCTATTAATAAACCGCCTAATAACGGACCTACAATACCCCCAATCCGCCCTGCACTCATGGCAAAACCAACGCCGGTTGACCGTATTTCGGTCGGATAAAAACGCGCAGCTACGGCATACAAACCTACAAAACCACCTTGCACACCAAATCCAATCAAGCCAAACAAGACTAAAACGAGGGCAGACCCTTTGAAAAATCCAAAAATTGCCATTAAAACAGCTGTACCTGCCAGGAAACTAAAAATGGTGCGCCTTAATCCAAATTGACTGGATAAATAACCCTGCGTCATAATGCCCATAAATGCCCCAAGATTGAAGACCGTTCCTGCATAAATCGCCAATTCCATTGATAAACCTGCGCTTGATGCCAATTTTGGAATCCAAGTGGTTAAAAAATACAGTGACCCAAAAGCCATAAATAACGCAAGCCATAATTGCAGCGTTGAAAATCTTCTTTGCGGCGTCAATAAAGCATCCACCGAAGGCTTTTCAACCGTCCCCATACTGAGGGGGGGTAAAGCTGTCAAAATTTCCCGATTCATTTTAATTAAAATCGCATTGGCTGTGTGTAAAGCTCCTTTGGGTTGTCTTTTCAATAAAAAATCAAGGGATTCTGATAAAAAGAAGAATATTAAAGGCAAAGTAAGTAATGTTGTTATGCCTGCCGCTTGAAACATTGTTCGCCAACCGTAGGTAGGAATAATTTCCGCTGCCGCCAAACCCGACAAAACTGCCCCAATCGGATAGCCACTCATCACAAAGCTGACCCAAAAATCTTTGGTTTTCTTGGGGGCATATTCAGACGTTAATGTAGCCGTGCTTGCCAACATACTGCCAATACCCAAGCCACTGATAAATCTGAAAAATAATAATTGCTCAACGGATTGGGCTAAATACGTTGAAAAAACAGTGATGCCCATTAATAAAGCGGAGAATAAAATAATAGCTCGTCTTCCGACAATATCCGCACGGGGCGCAATAAACAGGGTTCCAAGTGTCATGCCGAATAGCCCTGCGCTGAAAACACTGCCCATCGCTTGCGGACTGATAGCCCATTGCTTGCCAATAGCGGGGGCTGCATAGGAAACAACCATAACATCCATACCGTCCAACATATTCATTAAAAAACAGATGAAAATGGTGGTGAATTGTAGGTTTGTGGTGGCGGTATTTTCTGTCAAAGTGCTTGTATTAAAATTCATTGTTTAAAGTCAGTAGGTTTTAAATATTTTCAAACAGCGCATCTAAAATTAATCATCCATTATAAAGCCGTCGTCGCTATTTTCAAGCTATTCTTTTTATTCTCTTGCTTCACTTCATGCGCTATAAGCAATTGATTATCAATGATTAAGCCCGTTGAGTTGGTCGCATTTTCTGAACCCTCAATGGATAATGTTTCTGAAATTTTATCGTTATTGATTTTTTTGAAAACAAGTTGCGTGTTGTCCTTTCCTTGTTCCCAAAGCATAGCCGATACTTTTGATGAAGCCAACAAACTTGGATTTTTTACGGAGGGGTCATCTAAGACCAACAGTTTTTTGCCTTCTTGTGTCACCAATTTGACACCTGATTCGCTTTCAGCCCCGGTATAGTATGCGATTAAAGCACTTTTCCCATTTGCGCTTGAAATAGCCCCACTGTGCGGACAACCTGCGATTTTCCAACCGTCATTGTAGATGTTTTGGGGTTTTGAAAATGTTTCGCCATTATCAGTAGAAACCATTTTTGAAAAATCCCGAATATCGTCCTTATTATCTCTGTAAATCACATTCAAAGCACCTTTGGCATCTACCAACATATTGATATTGCAACAATCGCACACCACAGCATCAAGCAATTTTTCGGCTTGAAATACACCATTTTTGGTAATAGCAAGGCGCAAATCCCGTTCTTCGTGCTTGGTGCTGCCTTTTACATCTTTCAAATAAGCCACTGCCACTTCGTCATTTGACATCAAAATAGCATCAAAAAAACCCCGCATAATGCCCTTTGTGGGGTCAGTATCAACGGATTGAGGCTTTGTCCAAGTTGCACCATTGTCTTTTGAAATGGTGTAAACAAGCTCAGATGCACGTCCGCCGCCACCACGACCACCACGTCCGCCTTGTCCTTGTGGTTGTCCTTGCGTTTGAGCCGTTGCTGGCGTTGGGGCATCAGCCCGATTAGTGAAAACAGCGACTAAACTACCGTCTTTTTTCGCCAATACTTTTGCACGGAACAAACGGCTATTGCCAACGCCTGTACCTGCGTAAATGACTTTTTTATCTGAAAATGTCTTGCCTTTATCAGTTGAAAACGCCAAACAAAACGAAGTTACACCTTGCGCGTCTTTCTCTGTCCAAGAAAGCATCACGTCGCCTTTCGGTGTTTGGGCGAGCAAAGGCATAGAGTAGGCTTTTGTATCATCGGTTTCAAAAGCCGATATTGAAGTTTGTGCAGACTTAAATTTAAGGGAAAATGCAGTGCCAGCCCATTCATTTATACCGACTTCTGGCATGGTACGGCACATTGGCATTTCTGAAATGGGTGTTGTTTTTTTCACATTGGGTGAAGTGAAAAATGTCCAAGCACTAAAAAAAAAGACATTGAAGGAAATAATGAGTTTTATCATTTATTTAAATTTTTTTGGTAAAAGAATAATATTTACAAACCTTGAAATCGCACCAAATACTGAGGGGGTATTTCAGTGTAAAATTAAACCAATAAAAATAAATCTAATAATGTGTTTCTACTATTCCCCCTATTCATTCGATAGGTCGTTGCTTGAATTCGTTGGATTGATAAGGTTTTATAATCAAGTGCTTGTGGATTGGTTTTTATGTAAAAAATAAGACCCCAAAGCCAAAACCGCCAAACCTAAAATGAGCCAACGACCATACACAAACACATTTTCTACCCCCTCAGTAATAAAGTTGCCATTGCCTGAAATGCGCTCAAAAACCCAAGCTATTGCCGCTATTCCTGCCGCCAATGCGTTAAAAATGCGGATAAAATCATAGATTTTAGGCTGTTTACTCAATACAATGAGCGAAGGAACAGTCAGCGCAACAACCAATAATTGTTGCAATTCGATACCAATATTGAAACCTAAAATACTCAATGTCATCGCTTTTGTATCTAAATCAAGGTCGGATAAGGTATTGGCAAAAGCCAAACGATGTATCAAACCAAAACCCGCCGCTACATACATTTCACGATTCGGAAAAATCGGGCGTATGGCGTGAATGGCTGAAACCAAAATTGAAACCGCTATCAAAACCTCAATCGGTTGACTCGGTAAACGCAACACACCGACAGCACCCGCCAATAAAGTCAAAGAATGACCAATCGTAAAAGCCGTGATAATTTTCACCAATCGCATAAACGCATAGCGTGTACCGCCAAAATTGCCCCATTGATTGCCCGAAACGAGCAAAGGCGCAGCCAAAAGAAGTGTCAAAAGAAACAATAAATGGTCTGTTCCTTCCGAAATATGTTTCATACCCAAACCAATCATACTTTTAAAACCACCCCATAAACCTTTGCTTTCAAGACTCACGGTAAGCGGAAAAATCTGATTGTTGCGGGGTTCAACGGCGATAATACTGATTTCGGCAGGGTGTTCCGATACAATACCCGTTTCCCAATCTTGCCGAATAGACACTAAGGCATTGTGCGTAACGACTTGGTGCATGACGACATCGTAATTCAGAATAAATTGCCGACTACTTGCGCCTGTGGGTGGTTTTAGCCAATGGATTTGATGTCAAGGAAAATTAAGGTATGGGGCGAGGGGTGCGCTGAAAGTTTTACAACAGAAAAAAGTGTTATAACAAAAAGGAGCGTTTTTATTTTTTGTATCATAAATCTTGCTTTATTGTAACTATTTAGGACCCGTAGCTTCGCCTTTAGGCGAACCCGTTTGAACGCCTTTAGGCGTTGTATTTTACGTATTTCACCCTGTATTTCAACGCCTAAAGGCGTTCAAACGGGTTCGGCTGAAGCCGAAGCTACGGGTGTTTACAAATGCTATCAAACCATACAAACAATTCATTGAGGTCGTAATCGCCACTGTTCGGAACTTCCCACGGCAGCCCAAAATTAACTTTATAGCCTTTGTTTTGTAAATAAGTAGCCAGAATAACGGGTACGGCAAAACCCGTATCTTTATCTTTTGCACCATGCCGTTTATAGCCCCGTTGATGGCATCATTGCTGCAATGTGTCAAGTCTATCAAGATACCCAATCTGTTACATTCTTTGATGACATTTACGCCAAATTCGGTCAGTCCATTGTACTTTGGTGGGTCGGTGTAAATATCGCCAATCGGTACGGAAGCTTGGGCATCGTGCAGAAGTCCAAGAATCCGTAAACCTCTTTTGTAGGCAATTTCAAGCCGTTCTAACTTTCCTTCAAGGAAATGACCGCCTTCACATGATTGAACAACTATTGGCTTTTGTTTTTTATTCGCTTTTTTCAAGTCTTTTACAGTAAGCGCACGAGTCATATTGTTGCTTTTCAAATAAGCATCCATAGCGTCTAAACCGTTCACAAATCTTTCGTAGGCTTGCCCCGCTTCCGTCAATTGTGGACGGTCAACAGCAAAAGTCATGCAGATAGCCGACAAACCTGACTTTTTCATTTCGCCCAATAAATCAACTTTTGTTATTACCAATTCTACCATTTTTGAAGGCACATCAACGTGATTGTGTGTATCTATGCTGAATGTTTTGGCGACAAGCGCAAGGATTTTTGGGTCTAATTCATCGGTAGCCCAAGCGGAAAATGGCGGCATAACAAGGGCGGCACTTGCGCCCGTTACAGTAGCCATAAATTGCCGTCTTGACCATTCGTTTTGAAAATTTTTCATATTTGTGAACTGTTTTTAAGTGAAAAAATAAAATAAATCACTTAAATACTGAGGGGGTGCTTTCAACGCCCGAAAGCACCCTACTCATATAAGTCATTTATTACTTCACCATTCACTGTATAATGTGCAGCACCTATTTATTACTGAACAACTATGAGTTTTGATTGACCAAATGCCCCATTTCTATTTTCAACAGAAATTTTACAAAGATACATACCCGCAGAAAGGGTGTTGCCATTTTGATTTCTATTTAAAACCAAATTGTGTTCGCCTTCGGTCAGAGTGCCCTTGTTAATAACCGTTATTTCTTTACCCGCCAAATCAAAAATACTTACTTTTACTTTTGCTGGAAAGTTCAAAGTTAAAGGAATATTGGTTGAAATACTGAGGGGGTTCGTAAATATTGCGCTGGTCGTGAATTGTGCATCTGCCACATTACCAAAGGTTTCTTTTAGGCTTGTTAATGCCCCACTTGCGCCATAATCGCGGGTATGGTCCCGAAAAACAGCATGATAATGGATACCCGTTACATACAGTTCAATCCAAACACTGGGTCCATCAATGCGTACATAGTCGGTGTTCCGCAGTCAAGTGGTGGCATTACAACCTCTTTTGTAGGAATTATAGAGACGTTTGGTGTTTCTTTACTTGAAAAAATAAAAAATACAAACGATGTAAGCACGATTAAAATGAATTTCATTTTAGATAATTTTTAATGAATAATGAATAAAGAGGGTAAGTAGTTATTGGTTAATAGTTACTCGTGGCAGTTTCTAATGTAGAATATACACGAGGTTTTTGTAGAGACGTTGCACTGCAACGTCTTAATTGTGGCAAAGAAAACCTACCAAAGCCAAGACGTTGCAGTGCAACGTCTCTACGAAATCCTCGGGTATATCTTACATTGTTTTGAATTGAAAAACCATTACCTAAATCGTGTTTCCAATTTGCGCCAAAAGCCGTTTCTCTTGAATGATTGAGTTTGGTCGGGTCAAAATCCAACGCAACGCCATCTCCTGTTTTGGTAGATAATTTAGCATTTGTTGGTAAAACAAAGGCTTTTAGCGGTGAAAACTTATCGGAAAGTGTTGGTTTGTCAAAATTATTGCCAATCAAATTCATAAATGTACCATTGTGGTCATTCAGATATTTTGCATACACGGTAAAAGAACCTTTGTCATATTTTTTTTGGATATTGGCTTTCAATTGTCCACCGTAGTTCAACGGATAGCCTACAATTCTACCGCCTTTGCCATTGCGGTAAAAGCCACCGACATTGTAAGACCAGCCATTTGCCAAAGGTCTACCAATATTGGCTTCTGTACGGGTATAAAAATTTTTGCCATCGGCTTCTAAACCCACTCTTTCACGAACGATACCTTCTAATTTTTTACCACCCGTTTTTGACAAATAGTTAAAAATACCGCCAGGAGAATTTGCCCCTGCAATAGAAGCCGTACCACCGCGCACCGCTTCCAAGCGATTGACCGTTACATCAGTCCGCAAAAACAAGTCGTGCGTATAAGTCGGCAAATAAATATTGGAAACGGGCAAACCATCTTCTTGCATCGAAACATAATACAAACCCGACACATCTTCATTATAACTTGGACGATTCGCCAAACCGCGTGTATAAACATTGCTGCGAATTTCACCCGCCGCCGAATTGACGAAAATACCCGCTATATTTTTCAATAATTCCGCCCCACTTCCATCCGCTAAACGCTGCATTTGTTGAGAATTGAGGGTAGAAATAGCCACCGAAGCCTCTAATTTTTTTCTTTCATCAAATAAACCCGTTACGACCACTTCTTCTAAGGCAGAACCTTCCGCAAGTGAAATATTTAAATTGCCGTCGGCAGACACTTCTTAGTACGATGATGGAAGTTGTATTGGAAAGGGTTCATGTTAATTTTTTTTTGTATTTCCTCTCGTTTAATCGTCTTTATAATGATTGCCGTCTAATTCATAAGTTCCTGCACCTGCATAAGAAAATTTGCCCGTAGAATCATACCCCATTATACAGAAATAGCCATCATTATAG
>JAYUQN010000010.1:0-2382 GCA_043756725.1 Saprospiraceae bacterium | reverse complement strand
ATACAAAATGCTAAGTTGGATAGGATGATGCAATTTGCGGATGCTCAAATCTGTCGGCGTAAAATTCTTTTAAATTATTTCAGTGAAAACTATCAAGAAGATTGCGGCAATTGCGACGTCTGCCAAGCCCCCCCTCAGTATATGGACGGTACAAAGACTGCACAAATGGCTTTGTCGGCTGTTACCCGCTTGCAAGAACAAGTGAATATGAGTTTGTTGGTTGATATTTTAAGAGGCTCGGGGCGTAATGAAATTATTGAAAAAGGTTACGATAAAATAAAAACTTATGGCGTTGGACGCAATATTCCACCCACGGAATGGCAGAGTTATATTTGGCAAATGGTGCAATTGGGTATGCTCGAAATCGCTTATGACGATAAGCATAAATTGAAACTGACCGAATCGAGCCGTGAAGTGCTTTTCAGTAGTAAAATGGTGCAACTTTTCAGACCCCTCAGTATCAAAGAGCGTGAGGAAATCAAGCGCAAAGCCGTGGAAGCCAAAACGAGTAAAACCGATGCGCCTCGCTTGCGTGTTCGCAACGAGTTGTTCGAGTTTTTGCGAGAGTTTCGCAGAGCTTTGGCGATGGAGCGCGGTGTGCCGCCTTATATCATTTTTTCGGATGCTACTTTGGGTGAAATATCAGCTATTGTACCCCAATCAGAACAGGCGTTTAGAAGTATATCGGGTGTGGGGGAACAAAAATGGCAGCAATTTGGCGAAGCTTTTTTAGTTAAAATTCAAGAATTTTTACAGTTAAACCCCAGTTTTGTAGAAAGTGGGGCAGTTTTCAACGTGGTTCAAAAATCTACACCACAACCGAAAGAGGCTAAAGAAGCCAAAGAAATTAGAGAACCAAGAGAACCCAAACCTGCCCCTGACCCTAAAACGCCAACTGGACAAATCACCTTCGATATGTTCAAAAAAGGCATGACCGTAGAGGAAATTGCTGAAACCCGCTTTTTGTCCCCTGCAACGATATTAGCGCATTTAATTCAACATTATGAGCAAGGCGCAGAGATTGACATTTATCAATTTGTGACCACCGACCAGTTGATGTCTATTTCAGAAGCCTTTGATGTGTTGCCGCAACCCTATAAATTGCGGGATGTTTACGAGTATTTTAGTGAAAATTTTAGTTATGATGCTATTCGGTGGGCTTTGGCGTTTCATAATAAACAAAAACAAACGGTGGTGGAGTAACACTATTTAAATATTGCTCAATTTATTTTTGTAAAAAATTAAAAAATCCCTAAATTTGTAAGAAAATAAAGAATATGGAAATAACTTTTAAAATTCCGACATCAGAATTTTCTTTGGCTGTTTTTGAAAAAATTCAAGACTTTATCCGCAAAGGCGAGATAGGTGAAGTCGTTATTAGCGTTAATGCAAAGAAAAAGAAAGCTAATACAGAAATGACTAAAGAAGCTTTTTTTCAAAAAATAGATAAAGCGATAGAAGATGTTGAAAACGATAATAATGTTGTGCGTTTTTCACCCGAAGAATTTGAACAGTTTATACTAACAAAATGAGATCAATCCAGTTTGCTCCCGATGCTTGGAAAGAATATATGACGTGGCGTGAAGAAAGCGATGATATATTTAACCGCATAAATGAGCTTATAAAAAATACTATGAGAGATGCTTTCAAAGGCATTGGCAAACCTGAACCCTTAAAAGGGAGTTATAAAGGTTATTGGAGTCGGCGTATAACGCAAGAACATCGCCTTATTTATAAAGTAGAACATGAAACAATCACTATTGTAAGTTGTTATGGGCACTATAAAGATTAAGACTTACCTCTCTTAATACAGCATATTATACCATTGCCTTTTCTTTTGGCTTGAAATTAGTGTCCTATCTATATGATATAAATTCCGAATAAACTTTATTGATACCAATACACAATGAGCCGTACTCAAACCGAGCTAACGCCGCAAGAATTGCTGCACCGCATTTTAGAAAAACATCGAAAAAACATTCGTCCATTGCCTTCAAAAGCCAAAGCGCAGCAGTGGATTGACCGCCTTATTGATATACTTTTCCCTGTCCGTTGTGTTGAAATACCCCATGAACTGGAAATTCGCCAGCTGGAATTGCAATTGTGGGAATTGTTGTTGCCCGTTGAAAATGACATGGGGTCTATTGAAGAGACGATAAAAGAATTTTTCAATCGTATTCCTTTCGTTTACAATAAGTTACAAACTGATGCACAAGCCATTCTCGCTTTTGACCCTGCGGCGCATTCCATTGAAGAAGTGGTAGCAGCCTATCCCGGATTTTATGCCATAGCGGTTTTTAGATTGTCGCACGAACTTTATATGTTAAATATCCCCATTTTACCCCGCTTGATTTCAGAATATGCCCATAGCCAAACAGGTAT
>JAYUQN010000009.1:0-6212 GCA_043756725.1 Saprospiraceae bacterium | reverse complement strand
TACTTAGGCAAAATACCTAAAAATGTGATGTAAAATGACGTAGAGACGTTGCACTGCAACGTCTTCGCTTTTCGGGATTTTACCCCGTTTCATGTATATAAAATAGAAACATGACAAAATCGCTCATCATAACATTTAACGAAAAAAATGAACTTCTTTTAATGTCTTTTTTTAAAAAGCATAAAATTGAAACGATTGATATGCAAAAACAAGCCATTCAAGCACGTATTCAGCAAGCCCTGCAATCAGGTTTATGGGAGTCGTTGAATACGGTGGAAAAAGAAAATTTCGTTTTCGGTGCTATGATTATGGAAACCAATATGTCGCATACCATTGATACGGAAAGTTTTAAACGAGAACTTAGAGCGTAAATAAACTATTTATGATTGTTGTCATTACAGACGAATTTCAAAAATCTTGGAGAAAACTCAATAATAGAGAAGTCAATAACCGAGTGTTGGAAGCCATTGAAAATATCGAAAATGCCCAAACGACGATTGACATTCGAGGTCTAAAAAAACTCAAGGTTATCAAACTGCTTACAGAATCCGAATAGGCGATTTTCGCATAGGTCTTCATATCTCTGGCGAAACGGTTCACTTCAATCGGGTTGCAAATCGAAAAAACATATACGATGAATTTCCATAGAATTTACTAAACCAATATGTCCAAACAAGTCCGAGTCGGCATTGACGTAGGCGGCACTTTCACCGATGTCGTCGTCATTGACCATGCCACAAGAGAAGTTATTTCACAGCTAAAAGTGCCGACTACGCATGACGCTACTGAGGGGGTCGCTCTCGGCATCATCAATGCCATTAATCGCGCTTTATCTGAACTCAATATTCAACCCGAAGACGTTGTTTTCATCGCCCATTCTACGACGCAGGCGACAAATGCTTTGTTAGAAGGTGATGTAGCAAAGGTCGGTATCATCGGTTTGGGCAGCGGTTTGGAAGGTGTAAAAGCGAAGATGGATACTAAAATTCCTAAAATAGAACTCGCACCCAACCGTTTTTTACAAGCCGAACACATCTTTTTATCGAATACGCATCTTACTGAAAAGGTTATAGTT
Organism: Saprospiraceae bacterium; assembly: GCA_043756725.1. GTDB lineage: Bacteria > Bacteroidota > Bacteroidia > Chitinophagales > Saprospiraceae > JAAFJT01. The sequence goes on along the minus strand of JAYUQN010000009.1, from coordinate 5,137 downwards.
GCGTGTATGAATGATTTCAAAACCCGAGGCGTTGAAGTCATTGTTTCATCAGAAGCCTTTGGTGTGGATAAGCCTGAAAATGAGCTATTTATAAGTGAAATAGCTCAAAAACAAGGCATTTTAGCCACAAGCGGACATGAAGTTTCAGCTCTCTACGGCTTACGAACCCGCACTCGAACAGCCGTTATCAATGGGGCTATTTTACCTAAAATGATTCACACGGCTACTATGACGGACAGGTGCGTCAAACAAGCGGGCATCAAAGCACCCTTGATGATTATGCGCTCCGATGGTGGGGTTATGAGCGTAGAAGAAGTGCATCGCCGACCCATTATGACCATGCTTTCGGGTCCCGCCGCAGGCATCGCAGGAGCTTTGATGCACGAACGGGTTTCAGACGGTATTTTCATAGAAGTGGGCGGCACAAGTGCGGATATTTCAGTAATCAGAGACGGACAACCGCAGACAAAATCGGCTCGTGTAGGTGGGCATCGCACCTATTTAAACACGCTTGATGTGCGAACTTTAGCCATTGCAGGTGGCAGCATGATACGTGAAAAAGATGGTAAAATTATAGACGTTGGCTCTCGTTCTGCCCATATTGCGGGCTTACATTATGCCTGTTTTGAAACACCTGAAACCTTTGAAAATGCTAAATTAGTGCATCTTCGCCCCACTGAAAAAGATGCAGATGATTATATAGCCGTTGAAAATAAGAAGGGGAAACGTTTTTCACTCACGCCTACCTGTGCAGCCAATGTATTGGGCATAATTCCCTACACAGCTTTCGCAAAAGGCAACTGTGAGGCGGCACGATTGGCTTTCAAACCTTTGGCTGAAAAATTGGGTAAAACGATAGATGAAACGGCTCGTGAAGTGTTGGAAATAGCGTGTAAAAAAGTGGCTAAACAGATTGAAGCACTGATTATTGAATACCATTTAGATAGAAAAACGGTGGAGTTGATTGGCGGTGGCGGTGGTGCCGCTTCGTTGGTGCTTTTCACTGGTGAAATGATGAATCTCCCTGCCCGTTTGGCTAAAAAAGCGGAAGTTATTTCCACAATAGGCGTTGCTTTGGCGATGGTGCGTGATACCGTTGAACGCAATATTGTTGACCCAACGCCCGACGATATTTTAGCCGTTCGCAGAGAAGCTGCCGAAGCCGTGATAAAAATCGGGGCTGTTCCCGAAACGGTGGAAGTGCAGGTAGAAGTGGACACAAGGCGCAATTTGGTGCGTGCCACCGCCTTCGGTACAACTGAATTGAAACACGACCATGTCCCCTCAGTAAAAGCGAGTTTTGAAGACTGTAAAACGTCCGCCGCCCGTTCTCTCCAAACGGATATTTCAAAGGTGAAACTCGTGGGTGAAACAACTACTTTATATGTTTTTTCAAGTGAAACAGAGACTTCAAGCTTCTTTGGCTTGTTTAAAACCCAGCAAATCGCCGTTCGAGTGACTGATAAAACAGGTGTCGTGCGCTTGCAACGCAGCAACGCCGAGGTGCATGCTACTCCTCTTACACACGTTTTAAGAGAATTGGAAACGGTCATTCTCAACCTCACAGACTTTGGCGACGCAGGGCGCAGCTTACCCGATATTCATTTGTTGGTGGGTACACGCCTCATCAATTTATCGGGTTTAGCAGATATGGAACAGGCTTTGGCTTTAGCAAAAACGGAGTTGGAAAATATACCTAATGATGAAAATGTCGTTATTGTGGCTTCTAAAAAGTGATATACCCCCCTCAGTATTTTACACTATTTATCAATTTTTCTACCTATTTTTGTGTTTTAGAGCAAAATTTCAATTTTATGGCAAAAAAATTCAACATAACAGGCAAATGCCATCCGACCAAACATTATATGGCAGATGTGTCGGGCAAATTGGCACGAATCAGAAAAATGGTGGAAGAAGGCGATTATTTCATCATCAACCGTCCGCGGCAATATGGGAAAACGACGACCTTATACGCTATTGCTGATTTGCTCACCAAATCGGGAGAATATCTCGTTTTCAACATCAGTTTTGAAGGCATCGGCGATGTCATTTTTCAAGACGAAAAACTGTTTTCACAAGGGTTTGTAGAATTATTAGGAAGACATGCTGAAATTTCTGCACCAAAACTAAAGAAATGGCTGTATGAAAGAGCTACGGAAACAGATAATTTAAATGCCGTTTCTGAAGTTATTACCCTTTTGGTAAAAAAAGCTAAAAAAGAGGTTGTATTGCTAATTGATGAAGTAGATAAAAGTAGCAATAATCAATTGTTTATTAGCTTTTTAGCTATGCTTCGCAATAAATATTTACAGAATGATGTCTTTAAGACTTTCCATTCTGTGATTTTAGCAGGTGTCCATGATGTAAAATCATTGAAATTAAAACTACGCCCCGACGAAGAACAAAAACTCAATTCCCCGTGGAATATTGCTGCCGATTTTAAAGTGAATATGAGTTTTAATCCTTCTGAAATAAAACCCATGTTGGATGCTTATGTGGCTGAAAAAAAGGTGAAAATGGATACAGATTCTATGTCAGAACGCTTGTTTTACTATACGTCTGGCTATCCATTTTTGGTGAGTAAATTGTGTAAAATGCTAGATGAAGATATTTTACCGACCAAAGAAATAAAGGAATTAACAGAGAGTGACCTTGAAGTAGCAGTTCGTCAACTTATTATAGAAAGTAATTCCAATTTTGAAACACTTATCAAAAACTTAGAAAACAATCCTCTTTTATATCAAATAGTTTATAAAATGCTGATAGATGTAGAGTATCAGGATTATAATGTACATGACCCAAACATTAATTTGGGCATTATATATGGCATTTTTACGAACGGGCGGGGAATAAAAATTCACAATAAAATATATGAGGAATTGATATACCATTATATGACAACCAAAACCAAATCACAACTATCTTTAGCAGAATACACCATTAATAAAGATTTTCGCTTGGCTAATAATGGTCTTAATTTAGAATTAGTTTTGCTAAAATTTCAAGCCTTTATGCGAGAACAATACAGCAAAAAAGACCGTGATTTTTTAGAACACAATGGCAGATTGGTTTTCCTCGCTTTTATGAAACCCATACTCAATGGGCATGGCTACGATTTTAAAGAAGCCCAAATTTCAGAAGAACGCCGCTTGGATGTCACCATCACTTTCTACCAACATAAATACGTAGCAGAACTGAAAATCTGGCGAGGTCAAGCCGCTCACACAGAAGGCTTATCGCAATTGAACAATTACTTGAATATCTTAGGTCTTTCAGAAGGCTTTTTAATTATTTTTGACCATCATGAAATCAAAACTTGGAAATCGGAATGGATGGAATATGATAGTAAAAAGATTTTTGCTGTTTGGGTTTAAAAGTTTTCGTCAATGGTTTAGTAAACAGAAATTATTTTTTTTTTCAAAAAAAAAATAATTTCTGTTTACTAAACCTGTGCACAATGGTCCGTGGATTGATGCTATTAGAAATACGACTTTGGGTGGGCTAATATTAGGCTTTGGTTTTCTTTGGTCAGATTTGGTGTGCTACGTGCTTGGCGCGTGTTTAGGGTATTTTATTGATGTAGCTTCGGCTTTAGCCGAACCCGTTTAAACGCCTTTAGGCGTTAAAATTGTTGCGTAATTCAACGCCTAAAGGCGTTTAGACGGGTTCGGCTAAAGCCGAAGCTACGTGTGCTACGTGTGACAAATTTTAGATTTCAAAAAATGAAAACGTTACAAACAGATATACTTATAATTGGCGGCGGCGTAGGCGGATGCGCCTGTGCATTGGCAGCCTGCAAAGCGGGCTTAAACGTCATAATGACCGAAGAATCAGACTGGATGGGTGGGCAATTTACAAGCCAAGCCACACCACCCGATGAACATGGTTGGATTGAAAAATTCGGTTGCACCAGAACCTATCGGCAATTTCGCAAAGCCGTTCGCCAATTTTATAGAAAAAACTACCCCCTCAGTATAGAGGCTCAAAATAATCCGATTTTGAACCCTGGCAATGGTTGGGTATCGCCTTTGTGCGCCGAGCCAAAGGTTTTTTTAGCTGTTTTAGATAAAATGCTTAACAAATATGTGAAGCAAGGACGTTTGGCTCTTTTAAAAAAACACATCCCAATTGCCTCAAATACTGTCCTTAGGACTCCCTGCGGAGAGAGGGGGTTTGTTAATAACATTTCAATTAAAAATATTGAAACCAACACCTCTTTCATTATTTCAGCCAAATATTTCATTGACGCAACAGAATTAGGCGATGTTTTGCCGCTAACAAATACCGATTTTATAAGCGGTTCTGAAAGCCAAACGGAGACGCATGAGCCGAGTGCCAAAGCTTTCGCAGACCCTCATAATGTGCAAGCCTTTTCAATGTGTTTCGCTATGAGTTACCATGAAAATGAAGATTTCACCATAGAAAAACCTAAAAATTATGACTATTGGCGCAATTTTATACCCGATTTAACACCCGCATGGTCGGGCAAATTATTGAGTTTAACGGGCTTAAGCCCCCGCACTTTGCTGCCCGTGCATTATAATTTTCAACCCAATAACGAACCTAATAAAGCCTTTGCAGGTCTATGGACATATCGCCGCATTTTACACAAAGAAAATTTCAAGAAAGGGGCTTTTGATTCGGATATAACACTGGTCAATTATCCCCAAATTGACTACCTCGGTGGTGATTTAATCTCCGCCAATTACGAAGAAAGAGCACGTTTGATAGCCGATGCCAAAACGCAAAGCCTCTCTTTTTTATACTATTTGCAAACAGAATTGGGTTTCAAAGGCTTGAAATTGCGCCCCGATGTGGTAGGCACGGAAGACGGTTTGGCAAAATGTCCTTATATTCGAGAATCAAGGCGCATTAAAGCAGAATTCACAATTTTAGAGCAGCATATTTCAGCCAAATATCGCCCTAATGAAACCTACGCTCAACCCTTTGATGATTCGGTAGGTGTAGGTTTTTACCGCATAGATTTACACCCGTCGTTGGGTGGTGACAATTATGTGGATGTTGAAAGTCTGCCTTTTCAGATACCTTTGGGCGCTTTGATTCCTATAAAAACTGAAAATTTATTGCCTGTGTGTAAAAACATCGGCACAACGCACATCACAAATGGGTGTTATCG
>JAYUQN010000008.1:0-6214 GCA_043756725.1 Saprospiraceae bacterium | reverse complement strand
ATAATACCGTTAGAAGCTATAAAGCTATGCGGCATATATTGGGTGCGGATGTGAAAACCGACAAACTTATTTTCACTGAAACAGACAATACTTTTAGTTTAGGGATGTATAAAACCCAAAGCAAAAAATACATCGTTATTGAGTCGGGTAGTACGCTGACTTCCGAATCCCGCATTTTAGATGCTGATAATGTGGACGCTCCCATGCGCATTTTTTCACCCCGACAAAAAGATTTGCTTTACAATATCAACCATTATGATGGGGACACTTTTTATGTCTATAATAATGCCCAAGCTAAAAACTTTAAACTGTCAGTGACCTCCATCCCTAAAACGGCTTTAAAAGACTGGAAAGATGTGATTCCGCACAGTGATTCTTCTTTTTTAATGAATTATGAAATATTGAAAAATTATATTGTTATTCAAGACAAAGTGAAAGGTTTGAACAAAATTCGCATCATTGATCGGGCTACTAAAGCGATGGAAAATGTGGATTTTGGCGAAGAAGCTTACGTTGCCAATATGTATTTGGCAGATAATGACAATTTTGATATGGACAGTATTCGTTTCACTTATGCGTCTTTGACGACGCCCAATTCTACTTTTCTCTACGATTTTAAGACTAAATCTAAGACCATTTTGAAGCAGGACAAAGTAGCGGGATTCAACACGAGTGAATATGAAACGAAGCGGATTTGGGTAACCTCACGCGATAGTGTTCAAGTGCCTATTTCCATTGTTTATAATAAAAAGCATTTTTTAAAAGACGGGTCTAATCCTTTGTTGCTTTACGCTTATGGTTCTTATGGGGCTTCTACCGACCCGTATTTCAACCAAACCATTATCAGTTTATTGGACAGGGGCTTTGTGTATGCCATTGCGCACATACGAGGCGGTCAGGAATTGGGCAGAAAATGGTATGAAGACGGTAAATTGTTGAAAAAGAAAAACACATTCAACGATTTTGTGGATTGCGCCGAGTATTTGGTGAAAGAAAATTATACAAATAGCGATAAACTGTTTGCAAATGGCGGCAGTGCAGGTGGCATGTTGATGGGTGCTGTTATCAACCAAAAACCGGGCTTGTGGCGGGGCGTCATTGCCGAAGTGCCCTGGATGGATGTGATAACGGATATGTACAACGACCAATTGCCGCTCACGTCTTTAGAATGGGACGAGTGGGGCAACCCTATCAATAAAGAATATTACGATTATATGCTGTCTTGGAGTCCGTATGATCAAGTTAAAAAAGCGAATTTTCCTGCCATTCTCGCAACAGGTGGTTTAAATGATACACAGGTGCCGTATTTCAGCCCAGCTAAATGGGTTCAGCGGGTGCGTGAAAACAATATTGGTAAAAATCCTGTGCTTTTCAAATGCAATATGGATGCTGGGCATGGCGGGCAATCGGGGCGATTTGAACGGTTTAAGCTCACGGCTTTGAAATATGCGTTTTTGATGGATTTGGTGGGGAAGTATGAGTAGTTTTTTTAACTTGAATTAGGATATTAAGGATATCAAAAGATATTAAGGATTTGCTGAACGGTATTTACAAACAAGTGCAAATCCTTAATATCTTTTGTTATACTTAATATCCTAATTCAAATTGAAATATGCACCATCACATTACTAAAAGCCACATTCCCCGTCAAATCATCCAAAACCCTATCATCCGTCAAATCATTGACGCTCACACCTGCGTATTTTTCAGCCACTTCAAGGTTAATGCCTTTGCGACTATGCCCATAACCATGCGGCAAACTCACCACGCCCTGCATCATATCGTCCGATATTTCAGCTAAAACCTCGACGCTACCGACGCGAGAAGACACTTTTACAAGCGTTTTATCTGAAATGCCTAAACCTTTGGCATCTTCTGGATTTATCATCAACGTGCAACGATTGCGCCCTTTCATCAGTTTGGCAGAGTTGTGGAGCCATGAATTGCAATCGCGTTGGTGGCGTCTGCCTATAAGTTGCCATTTTCTATGAATATACTGCTCCGAAGGAGTTCCTACGGAAAGGGGGGTATTGTCTATTGTTTTTTTCAACCGTTCTAAATCGTTTACTAAAACTTCGGGTGCGAGCTGTATTTTTTTATTTTCATGAATCAAACGGTCGGGCATGCAGGGTAGCAATTCGCCCAAATCTATGCCACTGGGTTGGTCTATCAAATTTTGCAAAGTCAAATCATAAGGTCCAAATTGAAGACCCATATCTACTATTTTTTCAGGTCTGCGGGCTTTAAATTCGCCTTCGCCTGCCATGCGGTGCGCTATGTGTTGCATGATTTCCCAATCAAATTTCGCATTTTCATGCTTTTGAAACAAAGGTGGGGAGTATTTAGCCGTGTTGCGAACGGAAAGCAAATTGAATGTAATATCATAATGAGACACTTCCAAACCTGTGGCAGGGGGTAAAATAATATCGGCGTGGCGTGTTGTTTCATTCAAATAAATATCAATTGCGACCATGAAATCCAAGCCTGAAAACGCTTTATCCAATTGTTCGCCATTGGGCGTTGATAAAATCGGGTTGCCACAATTGGTTATCATGGCTTTAATTTGACCTTCGCCTTCGGTCAATATTTCTTCGGCTAAAACAGATACAGGTATTTCACCCATAAACTCATTCAATTGTCTAACACGGCTTTTCCAACGCCCAAATATATTGCGGGGTTTCATGCCCAATAAAACATCAACAGCAGGTTTTGTAAACATTGCCCCGCCTGTTTTATCAAAATTATCAGTTAAAATATTAATACAATTAATCAACCATTGGCACAAACCGCCAAAGGCTTGGGTTGAAACGCCGACACGCCCGTAACAAACGGCTGATGGGGCATTGGCAAAATCCAAAGCTAATTGCTTAATATTTTCACTGGAAATGCCTGTCTGAAACGCCATTTTTTCAGGTGAAAACTCAGAAGTCACATTTTGTAAAATAGAGACCCCCTCCGTATAATCATCATTTTTGCCCAATTTCACCTTGTTTTCAGCAAATAAAACGTGGATTATGCTCAATAGTAAAAAAGCATCGCTGCCGGGTTTTATGAAATAATGGATGTCCGCTTTTTCAGCCGTTTCTGTCCTACGTGGGTCAATGACGACAACTTTTCCACCTCGTTTTTGTATGTTTTTCAAATGCCCTGAAACGTCAGGAGCTGTCATCATACTACCGTTTGAAGCAATCGGATTGCCACCCAAAATGAGCATGAAATCCGTCCGTGAAATGTCAGGCACAGGCAACAACAACGGATGCCCAAACATGAAAAACGAGGCAAAATGATGCGGCAACTGGTCGGTAGAGGTGGCACTGAATATATTTTTCGTTTTGAAAGATTTGATAAAACCACGGGTATTGGTCATGGTTCCCAAATTGTGAATAGACGGGTTGCCATGATAGATGCCGACCGCATTATTACCATATTTTGCTTGAATCGCCTTCATTTTATGCTCAATTTCATCAAAAGCCGCTTCCCAACTGATTTGCTCCCAACCGTCTGCCGTGCGTTTCATCGGAAATTTCAAGCGGTTAGGGTCTTCATAAATGTCTTTCAAAGCATACGCTTTCGGGCAAATATGTCCTTTACTGAGGGGGTCGTTTTTATCGCCTTCAATGGATAGGACTTTGTTGTTTTCGACGTGTATGGTCAATCCGCAAATGGCTTCGCAGAGGTTACAGGCGCGGTAGTGGGTTGTCATTTTTGATTTTATTTATTTGAATTAGGACAAAATCTTTATTATCCTAATTCAAGTATGATGCAATTGATTTATTTGTAAAATTACGAAAGGGTTTGGAATTTCCAAAGGCTTTCTTCATAGAGCAATTATTAAGTATAAATTTGCTGTAAGAACTTAGCCGTATGATGGACTTCAGTCCGTCAATGTTTAAATCTCATAGAAATACAGTGTGTGCAATTTTTTAAATAAAATTATCACAATTACTGAGATATTTATGGCACATCCCGAGGAAATCGGGACGGACTGAAGTCCATCATACGGCTAGCCCTATATTTAAATAAAGACAAAGCAAGATCTGTTTGCAAGTGAACAACTTGCAATCGGGTTTTTACTTTTACCCATAAGAAAGCTACAAGTCACATACAGTGACCATGAGGCATTTAAGCTAAAATTTAGGAAATAATCGGTTTGGATTTGAATGAAATAAAAGGCTTACTTCCTTTCTTATTCATTCCTTCCCTTTGTGGTCTCTTCTATTTGCATTCGTGAAAAACACAATAAAGAAGCATAGTATGGTTGTATAAGGTTTTAATAAATTCGATTCAGTTACATTTACGAAAGAAGGTGCGCGTTTGGATTTTAAAAAAGTTAAATTTTTTTATAATTAAAATAAAAAAGCGTTTAAAATATTGATTATCAATACTTTAAACGCTTTTTTTTTATTTACAACAAAAGAAAATCAAAACCCGAACAACTGTTTCATCTTATGATAAATAGCCGTATTTTGATACGTGCCTGTAAAAAGCTCTGCGCCCGGACCATAAGCAAAAACGGGAATAAAGGCGCACGTATGATAAAGGGAGCCGTTTATATCGGGTTTGGTATCGCCAAAACCCCCTTTCACATCACCCCATTTTGAGCCTTTGACTAAAGCATAACCGCCTGTTTCATGGTCAGCCGTAACGATAACGAGTGTGTTCCCATCTTGTTTGGCAAATTCTAAAACTTCGCCAACGGCTTTGTCGAAATCGAGCATTTCATTAATGATATATTTGGAATTGCCTGCATGCCCCCCCCAATCAATCTGAGAGCCTTCAATCATCATAAAAAAACCTTTTTGGGAACGGTTTTTCAAAAAATTACACGCCATTTTGGAGGCGAAAGGTAGATAATTCCGTCCTTGTTCGGCAGTAAGAGGTTGATTATTAGCAGTGAGATAGGCAAATTTATTTTTTGTAATTTTTACTTTTTCAATATCTTCTTTTATCCAATCGCTGACTTGATAGCCTTTTGCTTCGAGTTCTTTGAGCAAATTGCGGTTATCGGTTTTGCGGTTGTCAAAAAATTGTTTGCCACCGCCGATGAAAAGGTCAATATCGGTTTTCAAAAAATCTTCTGCAATGGGTTCATAATCCGCACGACTTTTTTCATGGGCGATGAAAGAAGCGGGCGTTGCGTGTTGGATATTGCAAGTTGCCACCAAACCCGTTGCCAAACCGTTTTTTTCAGCCGTTTCTAAAATCGTTTCATGGGGTAAAGAGTCTTTGTCAACACCGATAGCACCGTTATACGTTTTTTTACCGATAGAAAAAGCAGTGGCGCCTGAGGCAGAGTCGGTAATAATGGTTGAATCCTCCGCAGGGTTGTTGATATGCAAACCCACATAAGGAAATTGTATGAGATTCAATTTCCCATTATTCATATAATAGCCTGCTGTGATTTGGGTCAAACCCATACCATCTCCAATCATCAAAATGATATTCTTAGGACGTTTACCTACGCCCGATTTGGAGGTCACGAGCGGAATATCTTGTCCCTTATTAGTGGAGGTGCAATGTAAAAAAAAGCAAGAGATTACAATTAAAGAGACTATTTTTTTCATAGAATACAAATGATAAAGCTTTAACAATCAATATTTTATACAATTTTACCCCCTCAGTATAAAGCATTAAAAACGCTTATTGGGGCATTATTTCTTCAAATTTTTCAATAGGCATAACCATTGTTTTACCATTCACTTTCACAGTCAAACTACCTGCGTTTTTGAGTGTGGGTTTCGCTACGATGGCATTGTTCTCTTTTTCAACGCGCACATAACAGGTTTCTCCGGCTTTTAACGCCATTTTAGATGTATTGTTTTCAAACGTGGGTTTTAAAAGCACTTGTCCCCCATCCTCTTTAACTGTAAGATTGACAATTTCAAGCGTACATTTCTTTTTCGCTTTCAGTTCGAGGGCAAAATAGTCTTTTCCTTCTCGGGGCTTGTCCATGTCTTCGGCAGATATGATGCCTCTATTGCCTGTATTGCCTTTTTGTGCTTTCACACATTCTAAAGCTTTTTGGGCACTGCAAGACGACATTAACGTAAAAAAAGCGACAATAATAAAATGTGAAATTTTCATCGGTAATTATTTTATTTTGTAATTACTTAGCCGTATGATGGACTTCAGTCCGTCAATATCTCAGTAATTGTGATAATTTTATTTAAAAAATAGCACACACTGTATTTCTATGAGATTTAAACATTGACGG
>JAYUQN010000007.1:0-2388 GCA_043756725.1 Saprospiraceae bacterium | reverse complement strand
GCCCACACTTTGCCCGAAGAAAATTATTCTACTAAAATTTTAAAGAAAAATGGGTTTGAATTAATAGGTACAATATGGGATGAAGAAGATGGGAATATTTGGGAATGGGTTTATAAAAACTAAAAATATGAAGTTGCATGGAATTAAATCTTAAACCCCTCGAATTCGAGGAGTTTAGCAAGTGGTTTAGGAAACTAATTTTTATTTTTTTTGAAAAAAAATAAAAATCAGTTTCCTAAACCATCGCCAAGTTTATACATTTGTAGAGGGAAACGCATCAAAAACAGCAGCATATTTATGAATTACTATTTTTTTAACCATAAAAATCCAGCTACACAATGGACAACCAAATCGCTGTTTTTGAGCAAAAAAAAATTCGCCATGTAGAACATAATGGTGAAATCTACTTTTCGGTCGTTGACATTATCGAAGCATTGACAGACTCCCCTAATCCAAACAATTATTGGGTGAAACTCAAATCTCGAGAAAGTCAACTTGTGACAATCTGTCACAGGTTGAAAATGAAGGCACCATATGGAGGACAAAGAGAAACAGATTGCACCAATACTGAAGGGGGTGCTTCGTATTATCCATTCCGTCTCGTCTCTCAAAGCCGAGCCTTTTAAAATATGGTTCGTAGCATGTTGTTTATAAAAGGAATTTTACAGTTCTAAAATTTATCTAACTTTTTAACAAAACTATGAAACATGGCAAAACAATCAACCATTATGACTGTTGAAGGACTTGAGATTCGGTTTCATGCTGACCGTGAGCAAGACTATTTTTCACTGACGGATTTAGCTAAAAGGTCAAGTAACCGACCCGAACAAGTTATACAAAACTGGCTACGCAATAGAAATACAATAGAGTTTTTAGCACTTTGGGAAAAACTCAACAATCCTAATTTTAACCACCTCGAATTCGAGGTGATTAAAGAAAAAGCAGGACTTAATTCCTTTGCTATTTCTGTCAGTGATTGGGCAAACCATACAGCGGCTATTGGTATTTATTCTAAAACAGGTCGCTATGGAGGAGGTACTTTTGCCCATAAAGATATTGCTTTTGAGTTTGGTTCATGGATTAGCCCTTCTTTCAAATTATTATTTATAAGAGAGTTTCAACGCTTAAAAGCCATAGAAGCGGAACAACAAAAGCAATCATTAGACTGGACTATCAAGCGCACCCTTGCAAAAGTCAACTACAAAATACACGCAGATGCTATAAAAATGCACCTTGTACCCCTAAAAATACAGGACACCAAATTTGAATCACTCTACTACGCTTCTGAAGCCGACTTGCTCAATGTCGCCTTGTTTAGTATGACTGCCAAAGAATGGCGTGAAAACAATCCCGATTTTAAAGGCAATATGCGAGATTATGCTACCGCAGAACAATTATTAGTCTTAGCTAATTTAGAAAATTTGAACGCAGAGTTTATAAAAATGAGCTTCCCTAAAGAAGAACGGTTGAGAAAATTAAATGATGTAGCGATTTATCAAATGCAGCTTTTAGTAACTCTGCCAAGTATGGGTTTATTGAAAAGTGGGAATGAGTTGAAAAAACGGGATTGATATTTTAGTAAAACGCCAAAATTTTCAACAACTTATTTCTCACGCTTTTGACAATTTTTCAATTTAAAACAAACGAATTAGACTATCATATAAGGTAGCCTTATATGATACTTTATTATTTTCACGTTCCTTAAGTTTAAAAATTTACAAAATGAAAAAACATATTCTACTCCTTGGAATGAGTCTTTCCATAATCCTTTTCACCCTATCCGCAGCTTCTTACCCGGGCGGGTCGCAGAAAGATATAAACGCCATTGGCTATGATTGGAAACACAATTACCTCTGTAATTTGTTGAATGAAAAAGCCGTGAATGGGGCTGATAATACAGCGAGGATTTGGGCAATTGCGGGTATGCTTTGTTTATGTATAAGTATGGCTCTTTTTTTTGTACGCTTTTCCACTAAAATAACCGCTATTAATTCAGCTAAAATCATTAAATATTGTGGTATTGTTTCCATGTTTTTCGGCTTTTTAGTTTTTACCCCTTATCACAATTTAATGACAACGCTTTCGAGCATTGCGGCACTTGTCGCTTTGTTTTATATGACAATCTACATATTTAAATCAAAACGCCCTGTATTTAAGGGACTAAGTGTTCTTTGTTTGGCTATACTTTATGTCAACAACTACATTTATTATTCGCAGCATTTATTAGAAATTTTACCAATTTTACAAAAAATCAGCTTTTTATTAGTCTTCGTTTTGATTTTGGGTTTAGATTATTTTACTAAAAAAGAAGATTTTTTACGGTGACCCCCCTCAGTATTTTCACATAAAACAAGCAAAAAATGAAATTTTCAATCAACTTTTTACTCC
>JAYUQN010000006.1:0-6227 GCA_043756725.1 Saprospiraceae bacterium | reverse complement strand
GCCCGCCGTCGAGGACTTTGAGGAACTGGTGGAAGCCTTCGCCCTGCGGGCCGAGCTGCGCTTCGGGTTCAAGGCGCAGGTCGTCGAAGTTGAGCGGTCGCGTGTCGCTGGCCTTCCAGCCGATCTTGCGAAGCGGCGGTCCTGCGACGTAGCCGGGGGCGTCGGCCGGGACGATGAAGTTGGTGATCTCACCGGGTGCGGTCAGCGCGGTGATGAATTTTTATTTTTTTTGCAAAAAGATAAAAATTCAATCAAAATATTCTGAAAAAACTTACCCTAAATCTTTGCTTGGTATTTAAAGAATTTTATATGACAAATAGACTTGAAATGCCATTTTAGGTTTGGATTTGGCTGCTATTTCAGCAATTTGCGTAGTGCCTCCTAATGTAAAAGGTTGCATAGCTCTTAAACCAACACTCAAACCACGACTGTAATTCCCCAAAGCAATATCGCCAAAAGCCCCATAATCAATCGTGGTTTTAGTTGTGTTTTCTAATTGCGTGCGCCCATATAGGCATTTTTCTGGTATAGGAAAAGAATTAGTACTAACAAACGAAGAGCGATATTTAATCAAAGTCGGTGTATTAAAACGCTGAACCGTTGAAAAAGTCAAGTCCGCATGGAAACCAAAACCAATACTGAAAAATTTGGACACATCGTATCTGATATTCAGAGGTACTATGCGAATAGCATTTGACCGATTGTATTTTTCTTGAAACGACATGGAATCCTTGTAACCGAGATAGCCCAATTGCCCATCTTGAGTGTCTGGTAATTTTAAAAACGTTTGCGTTGCCGAATCGCTGGCAGTTGTTCTTTTATTCAAATCCACCATCGCCTCTATTTGAAAATAAATACCCGCAGGGCGATAGGCAGAATAGGTAGCCCCGATGAAATAATTACCCCCCTCAGTATTGGGCTGATAATTCATACCAGCTTTGATACCCACCGACAAACCTTTGCGGAAAGGCGTATTGTCTTTATCGGTGATGATAGGTGTGTTTTGGTCAAAGACAATTTCAGCACCAGATTCGAGTGAGCGTTTGCGAATGTCTTTTTGGGGTTTCAATTCATATTCTATATAGCCTTGAGTATCTTTTTTCTTAGGTTTCCATTCTTCTTTTGTGCCACTGATTTCAATATTTGAAAAATCAAAAGTGATGTATTTTCCATCAGGGCTGATGGTGTATTTCATGGCACTGTCGCGTCTGAAACTGGCTTTGAAAGCAGGTTGCATGGTGATATTTTGAATGGAATAGGCATCTAAAGCCTCTGGAATATCAGTTTTCACTTTGACCGATGTGGCAGGGCTGTTGCCGATATTTTCAAAATTGATGCGATACTTAAACGTTTTGTTGTTGATGCCTCTGAAACTCATCAAGCCCGGTGCTTTGATGTTATTGGGGTCAAAAGAAGAAGCTGTTTTGAAAGATAAGACGCTTTGCTCTACGTGGGTTGTACCATCTATGACCAAAGCAGCGACCAAATCTAAGCCTTTTATATTTTCAAAACCTGCTTTGCCCTCGACTTCAAAAGTCATAAAAAGATTGCGTACTGTTTTATCTAAATCATTGATTTTGAAAGCTTTAACATCATAATATTCCTTTTTAAGTGCGTTTACAATACTCTGTTCTTGCCCAAACACCCCCTCAGTAGTACGATACATTCGGGCATCGCGCAGCCTTAAAATTTTGCCTGTTGTTTTTACTTGATCTATTTTATTGTAAAAAATAAACAACTTGGCATTGCGGGCAGTGCTCAACGCATTGCGAACAGAAGCTATGCCGACAAAAACATCGTTGGCACGCACAGCTTTGATGTTGTGAAGTGTAAGATTGCTCGTCAAGCGAAGTGTACCATTCCACAAAACATCGTTGGGGGATTTAGCGGCAATGATTGTGGCTTTGCTTGTTTCTACAATTTGGCTATCAGGTGTGATTTTATCCAGCGTATAGCAAGGGGTCATGAAAAGGCGTACCTTTTGGTTGGCTTTAGCGGTGTAAGCATATTGGGGTTTTTCGTCCGTGCAGAAACCCCCATCACCAAACTCCCAAAAGTATTTGATAAACGGTTTTTGTACCGTTTTTTGGGCGGCGCTTCGGGGCTTGAGTTGAGCGGTCAAGACATCGGCATTCGATTTTAATTCGATTTCTTTGCTGACAGGCTGAACTTTGACAAAAATTTTAGCAGAAAGCGGTGTTTGGGCAACTCCTGAAGCCACTACACTTAAGGCTAACAGGACAGTAAAAATTGAGTGCTGCATGACAATTTTGAGGTGTTTGGTTAAAAAATGAAGCGAAGGTTTATTTTAACCCATTATTCGCATTTCTTAATATTACACAAATATAGTATAAACATTTCAGAAAAGCAAGTTAAATGTTGCTGTAATTTTTTGTGTGCAAGGTGCATTTTTTTTACAATAACCTTGTTAAAATGAACCACATAGAGACGTTGCAGTGCAACGTCTCTACAATTGCACACGAAAAATTACAACAACAGTTAAATTGTTATTGGTTAACCGTATTTTCAATTAGGGTTAACCCAATAACCAATAATGAGTAACCAATAACTAAAAAAGAGGTCATGTCAATGTGATTGACATAACCTCTTTACCGAATTTCTAAATTACAAGGATTTTATTTTTTTCTTCCGCCATCTAACTCATCTTGCCAAACTTTCAATTCATCCCATTTTCCAGAAGCAGCGAGGGCTGATTGAGCGGGCCATGTTTCAGGATTGTGCATTGTAAAGCGATTACCAGCGGCTTCAAGTATTTTACGCAAACGGTCTTCTGAGGTGTAGGATAGTTCGTCAAAAGTCCAAATATCCGCATTGTTCAACAATTCATTGATTTTCGGTCCGATGCCTTCCACCAATGTTAAGTCATCTTTGTTTGTTCTGCCCGTGCGGCGTGGTCGTCCATCCGTGCGAAAGCCCCAACGTTGTCCGAGTGAAAAAATTTGACCTCCTGTTGAGCCACCACTGACATAGCTTGTTGCTACATTATCCGTTGTATCTGCAATAATTTCACGCACCACTTCCACTGGACGTGCTCTTTGAACCACTTTTTCGACAATTACTTCTACATCTTCAAAAGTTTCAACGAGTCTTTCAACAGGACGTATTCTGTGAACAAATTTGTTGACAGCCACTTCCACATCTTCTACGTGTTCGTGAATTTGCTCAATGAAATTCAATTTATTGATGTGTCTGTGTGTTGGCACTTCTACATCTTGCACGTGCTCATGTATTGTTTCAACAAAATTATTAGTATAATAATGTTTGTGAATCGGCACTTCTACATCTTCAAGATGCTCGTGAACTTTTTCAACAAAATTGACTTTGGTGAAATGCTTATGAACAGGCACTTCCACTTCTTCTACGTGCTCGTGTACGCTTTCAACGAAATTTGTTTTCGTGAAATGCTTATGAACTGGCACTTCCACTTCCTCTACGTGTTCGTGAATACTTTCAACAAAATTGACTTTGGTGAAATGCTTATGAACTGGCACTTCCACTTCTTCTACATGTTCGTGAACTGTTTCAACGAAGGTAGGTCTTGTAAAGTGTCTATGCGTGGTGACTTCCACTTCTTCTACGTGTTGATGTTCATTTTCAACAAAATTGACTTTTGTATAATGCTTGTGAATTGGCACTTCAATTTCCTCAACGTGTTCGTGAATTGTTTCAACGAAAGTAGGTCTTGTAAAATGCTTGTGCGTAGTGACTTCCACTTCTTCAACATGTTCGTGTACATTTTCAACGAAATTCGTTTTTGTATAGTGCTTGTGAATTGGTACTTCTACGTCTTCAACATGCTCGTGTACAGTTTCGACGAAATTGACTTTTGTATAATGCTTGTGGATTGGCACTTCCACTTCCTCTACGTGTTCGTGTATATTTTCAACGAAGTTGGTTTTTGTATAATGCTTATGGATTGGCACTTCAACTTCTTCAACGTGCTCGTGAACTGTTTCAACGAAAGTAGGTCTTGTAAAGTGTCTATGGGTAGTGACTTCCACTTCTTCAACATGCTCGTGTACATTTTCAACGAAGTTGGTTTTTGTATAGTGCTTATGGATTGGCACTTCCACTTCTTCAACATGCTCATGTACGTTTTCAACGAAATTGACTTTCGTGAAATGTTTATGGATTGGTACTTCCACTTCTTCAACATGCTCATGTACGTTTTCAACGAAATTGACTTTCGTATAGTGCTTGTGGATTGGCACTTCAACTTCTTCAACGTGCTCGTGTACAGTTTCAACAAAATTGGTTGTTGTGTAATGCTTGTGGATAGGAACTTCCACTTGTTCAACATGCTCGTGAATAACATCAACAAAATTGGTTGTTGTATAGTGCTTATGAATTGGCACTTCCACTTCTTCAACGTGCTCATGTACGTTTTCAACAAAATTGACTTTCGTGTAGTGCTTATGAATTGGCACTTCAACTTCTTCAACGTGCTCGTGTACGTTTTCAACAAAATTGGTTTTCGTATAGTGCTTATGAATTGGCACCTCAACTTCTTCAACGTGTTCGTGAACCACTTCCACAAAGTTTTGTTTTTGAACATGTTTATTGACCACATATTCAACTTCTTCGAGCACTTCATGCTCAACAACACGGGGTACTTGAACCAACCTGTTAACAATCACTTCAAAATCTTGTTCTATAACCTTTTCAGTATAGATAGGTTTTACAACTTGTGTGATGTGTTCAACGAAAACTTCTACTTCGACCACTTTCTCAATAATGCGTTCAATTGGAACAATTTTGTGAACAATTTTTTCAACTGTCACTTCCACTTCTACAATTTTTTCTACAATACGTTCTACGGGTACATGTACAATACGTTCTACAATGACTTCAACGGGGACGATGCGTTCTACAATGCGTTCCACAGGCTGATGAACAATGCGCTCCACAATCATTTCTACTTCTACAATGCGCTCTACAATTTTCTCGATGGGCACAATCCTTTCAACAATCACCTCAACCGTATAGGCTCTGTTGAAAACTGTTTCGATGGGTTGTAGATACGCAATGGACTCGCTGCGAACACTGTGTTCGATAGATTCGCTGCGGAGGATGGATTCGATGGATTCGTTTTGAATTACGGGATCATGTTTTTCACGATCTACCTTTGTAAGATTCTTTTTTTGAGACATGACTGATGTGTGTCGTTTTGTTAAAAAATGTTATTTTGCTGCAAGATAATAAAATCACTTTATATTTTTCTTCTAATTAACATTATCTATACATGTTTTTATTCTTTATTTCAAATGCCAACACGTATAAATAAACAATAATATTGAAAAGGGCAATACTTATGCTTTCCTATTTTTAGTATATGAATAATAAAATTTCATAAAATACCATCAATGGTATATTTAGAATTAGGGATAAAGTGCTACTAAACAGTGCCATGCCAATGACATACGCCGTGATGCATACAAAATTTATTGCGTAAAAAAAAAGGTAATAACACGATCCGCTTTGTGAAGAAAATATTAAGGGTAGTGTAGTTAAATGGCTGAAATTAAAAAAAAAATGCAAATTCGGTTTTTACTGTTTTGAATAGTTTCTTAGTAAGTTTTTCGTTTTGTTTTATCTCATATTGATTATGTCTCAAAGGTTTTAAATTTTTATAACTTCACAAATAGTCAATTCGTCTATTTATTAGATAAAAGTCATATTATTAGTGTAGTAATATAGATTTTAATCATTTTCAGGTAATGCAAATCCTATCCCATCAAAGTGTTATTAACTTTAAATGAAGTATTTAAAAACTATAAAAAATTGCTTTATACTGCATAATGTCTAAAGGAACTACTTTTGGAAAGGGGATAAAACGTTGTAAACTCAATTATTTGTAGGTTGGTTATTTTGACGGAGGATACATAAAAAGTCACGACTTGGTCATACAAGTAGATAAATCAACCAGAAGTCAAGATATTAGATAGAAGTTGTACTATAAATGCGTTCAATTTCAGCAAAATACTGAGGGGGGTATTGTTTTAAAAAACTACGGTTATTAATTCTACTTTGGCACTCTATAAAAGCCCACGCAACCCCCTACCCCTAAAGGGAAGGGCTGTTAAGTTCTAAGTTTAGCACTCGAAAAACCGTGCATCCCCCCCGACCCCCAAAGGGGGAGTACATCCGAAGTAGCTTAACGTTTCGTACACTTTCTTAGAAAAAGTAGCGAATTTTGACTTACTTCG
>JAYUQN010000005.1:0-2389 GCA_043756725.1 Saprospiraceae bacterium | reverse complement strand
AAGATGGTAAAGACGGTGCTAAAGGTCATAATGGTGATGATGGCAAAGACGGTAAAAACGGTCTCAATGGTAAAGACGGAAAAGACGGTAAAGACGGTGCTAAAGGTCATAATGGTGATGATGGCAAAGACGGAAAAGATGGTAAAGACGGTAAAAACGGTCTCAATGGTAAAGACGGTTTGAACGGAAAAGATGGTAAAGACGGTGCTAAAGGCCATAATGGTGATGATGGTAAAAACGGTCTTAACGGTAAAGATGGAAAAGATGGTAAAGACGGTGCTAAAGGTCATAATGGTAATGATGGCAAAGACGGTAAAAACGGTCTCAATGGTAAAGACGGTTTGAACGGAAAAGATGGTAAAGACGGTGCTAAAGGTCATAATGGTGATGATGGCAAAGACGGTAAAAACGGTCTTAACGGTAAAGATGGAAAAGATGGTAAAGACGGTGCTAAAGGTCATAATGGTGATGATGGCAAAGACGGAAAAAACGGTCTCAATGGTAAAGACGGTTTGAACGGAAAAGATGGTAAAGACGGTCAAAAAGGTGACAAAGGTCACGATGGCCACGACGGTAAAGATGGCGCCAAAGGTCCAAGAGGAGATGATGGTGACTGTCGTCACGAAGATGATGTCAAACGTTTGACTAAAAAAGTTGAATACTTATTGGATTGTATAGACGACCTATATAAGAAAAATAAGAAACTTGAGAAAAGAGTGGAAGAACTTGAAGAAATCGTTCATCATTAAAACCCATTTTTTAACTGTAAAAATTAATAATCATGCGAAAATTTTGTTTAGGAATAGTCTTAATAGCTTTTGCTATGACACTTTCCGCACAAAACATCAGCAACAAGGTAATGCCAAGTGTGGGAGGGACTTTATCTTCCCGCACAAACCAAATTACCTTTACTATTGGTGAAACGTTGATACCGACTCTTACTGCTTCTGGTCACATGCTGACTCAAGGGTTTCAACAACCTGACGACCTATCAAGTTTGAGCTTGCAAAACCCCTCCGCTTCGGAGAGTTTAGTCGCTTTTGTTGACAAAGGCACTGCCAAAGTCGTATGGGGAACAGCTACACCTTCCACTAAAACAGGTAGTTTCGTTTTAGAGCGTTTGAATAATGAAACAAATATCTATGAAGCCATAGAGACGCGTCCATTCAATGCCACTAAAGCGCTTCTTTCTCAATATGATTTTACGGACAATGACCCACAAGATGGGGATAATATTTACCGTATCAAACAGGTGGTACCACAGCAAGTAGCGCGTGTATCAGAATCTCGGAAGCTTAATTTCAGTGGTGTTGAAATTGTTACTCTTTTCCCAAATCCTACAATAGAATCTGTGAATCTTGACTTGTCGTCCTACGCGGGCAGGGATGCAAATATTTCTATTTATAGTTATGCGGGTCAGTTAATGCTTCAACAAAAAATAGAAAAAATTGGCAATCAGCCTTATAAAATTCTATTAGACCGCATTGAAACAGGGCAATATCAAGTACGAATTAAAGTAACTGATAAAAAAAGCCTAATAGTTAAACCATTAATGATTTCTAAGTAGTATTATTTTGCTTTAATTTGTTTTTTGACGAGACTGTTTCCTCTGGAAGCAGTCTCGCTTTTTTTAAATAAAACGGAATTCATTAAATTCTTGTAAAAAAATTGTAACCAGACCTTTCAATAAAATGAAACATCCTATTTTTTCACATATATTTGTGCCTTTAAATAAATCATATTTTGACAGAAAAGCCCGATAATGCGGACACCCGCGACCTCATTCTCCGCGATTTTGAACTCGCCGAGCCAGAGAAACCGCTCTCCGATGAGCAAATGATTGCTTATCTCGCAGATGCTATTGCTTATATGATGGAACATCGGATGGATTTCCTCATGAGTTTATTGTACCGCCTTGATGTTTCAGAGGGTAAAATAGCGCATGCTATGCTGCCCGGTAACCCCTTGCCTGCTCATATTGCACTGGCGGATGCCGTGTGGGAAAGACAAAAAGAACGGATGGCTACAAAAAAAGCTTTCAGCGAGCAAAACCCAACAAAGTGGGATTGGGATTTAGAATAATTAGAAATTAGAAATTAGGAATTAAGAATTAAGGCATCAAAAGCATTTTTTATAAAAAAATACTGAGGGGGGGGTAAAATTCCTAATTCCTAATTAAAAGATTCCTAAATATTTTGTTGTTCAAGTTTTATGTAATATATTTGAGCCTACACTTTTTGGACTATTTTTTGTATTAACCTAAATGAAATCTTTGTATTATATGAGAACAGAGGGAATTCTTCACCGCAACAATAAAAATAATGCTTCCCATGACCGAAAAGCGTGACAATAAAATATTAAATGTCATTATCGCCGACGACCACCAACT
>JAYUQN010000004.1:0-2390 GCA_043756725.1 Saprospiraceae bacterium | reverse complement strand
GTGACCTTAGCTATGGCGTTGATTATACTGAGGGGGTTCGAATACTTTCAAGCACAAGTGTTTAGGATTCATCAACGCCGCTTGTATTTTATCACTTTCAAAGGAAATGACTTAGACAGGCTAATAGAAGATGAAATGAAGAAAAACAAGTTGCGATTTCATAAAAACAAAGAAAAACGCAATAAACAAACGACGACTTGCGAATATGAAGTGTTCGGGCGCAAAAAACGATTAGAAGTGTTTAATGAGTTTTTATTGCAAAATGAGGCTGTGCAGTCGTTTGAATATTAAGGGAGAACTTGAATAATATTTTATACCTTCGTGTATATATTTTGCAAGTTTCTGCTTTAGTTGGGTTAAATTTCAAAAAATCAAATGTTTTACGCCTCCTCTTATAATACCCTCTGGTTGCGCTTGTTGATACTGTTTATTAGTCTCAATTATATCCCCTTTTTGTTTTTGACCGCCCAAACACCCGTCTCTATCCCCATAGATTCAAGCTTTGAAGAGAAATTAGACGTGGGCGATAAAACGCTTATATGGGTGGATTCTACTAAGCAAGCCGATGTGATTTTGGCTCAACACGCCCTTTCCAATAATCAATTTAAACCTTTGTCTGCCCTCACCTTTGGCTCTAAGTTTGAACGTGCCAAGCATAGTTATTGGCTTTGTTTTGATGTGAACAATACCCTAAAAGATACTTTGACTCTGTTCTTTAATTGCGATAGGACAAGCTGGCTTGATGTTTGGCAAGAGCCTAAAGGGAAAATCCTAAAACATTATCAAGTAGGAAAATTAGTTTCAAAAGCTGAAAAACAAGGCATTTTTGCTGGTAAATACGACATTGCTTTGACTTTGTATCCGCAATCTTCTAACCGTTTTTACGCTTGTATGCGCCACGAAGCAAGCGTTAATTCAACCATCAAGCCCATACTTTTTGATATAAAATATCAACTAAACCGCATACAAGATTACGCTTTTTATAACCATTTATACGGTGGGTTTTTAGCGATTTTAATCTTTATTTTGTTGCTCACTTTGTTTCAATATCTGTTGAATTGGGAAAAAGCTTATTTATTTTATGCTTTGTATGTTGCAACGACTTGGTTTCACTATTGGCGTCTCTTTTTAGATAGTGATAATAGTATTTATCCCGATTGGGTCTTTTTACTGTCCTATAATTATTATATTTTGGGTAGTCTTGCCATTTACATTAGCTACGGTTTGTTTGTCAATAGTTTTTTAAATGATAATGGGCAGTTTCCAATTATCAAAAAAATCGTTGATTTTATGAGTATTTTCACATTGGTTTATTTGGGCGTGCATTATGCCTTAACGCTCTATTCAATGCCCTTAGCTTTCCAATCTTTTTACTATTTTCGTTTTAGTTTGGTTCTTGTAAGCCTTTATTATTTGTTTCAACTTTTTAAGTATGGCACAACGCTATCCTATTATATTTTGACGGGTACAGGTTTTTTACTCATCGGTGCGCTGGGAACATTAATAATGTCCCTATTTCAGTTTGACCATTTTAAAGGTTTGTACGATTATACATTGCTGTTAGGGCAAATCGGCATTTTAATAGAATTCTGTTGTTTTAGTATTGGCTTGAGTATTAGATCACGTTTAATGATTGTTGAGCAAGAAATGCAAGGGTTAAAAAACTTACAAGAAGAACGGGATAGAATCGCTTCTGAAATGCACGATGATTTGGGTTCAGGCTTAAGCACCATCAAATTTTTAAGTGAACAATTGAAAAATAAGGAACTCGACCCCCAAAAGCTCAATCAAACCACTAAAATTACCCAATTTGCGTCTGAACAAATAGAAAAAATGAGCGATATTATTTGGGCAATGAACTCTCGCTACGATACAAGCGCCAACCTCATTGCCTATATCAGAAGTTATGCGTCCAATTTTTTAGAAACCAATAATATTCAATGCCATTTTGATATAGTTGAAAACTTGCCCGACTTACCGCTCAGTGGTGATAAACGCCGCAATATCATCCTTTGTGTAAAAGAATCTTTACACAATATTTTGAAACATGCATACGAAGCAACCGATGTACATATCCGCATAAAATATCAAAATTCCTTTGAAATAAGCATAAAAGACAATGGCAAAAGCCCAATTTTCACAACAAGCAAGCCTCCTTCTGGCAATGGTTTAATCAATATGACAAACAGGATGGCGGCTATTGGAGGGCAGTTTGTTTTTGGGTTTGATGAAGGAAAAGGTGCGGTTGTAGCGTTTAAATGGTAATTTATTAAAAATACATATCAATTTAACTCATTAATGAAAGTAAGAACCGTTTATTTAACAAAAAGAATAGAAACAGAAGTCACTTTACAGATGTCAAAGGCTCTAATTCCTTATGAGCTAACGCC
>JAYUQN010000003.1:0-2391 GCA_043756725.1 Saprospiraceae bacterium | reverse complement strand
AGGCATATATTTTTTGATAAAAACCATATTTTTTGCTATCCCGCATAACCCAAGCCTGATAATATTGCGCTTTTGCATAATCGGAGTCAAAATCTTCTTGTTCTTTTTCTCGAATTAAAGCCCTTCGTAGATAGGTTAATGCTAAAACAGCAATAGCCCCAGATGTAGAATCACTTAACACGTTATTAACCCGATTGACACAATGAACAACAGAATCCTCTAATTGAAGAGCCTCATCTAAATTGCCCATAGCCCCTAAATAATCCATTTTTAGATTATAATACGTTATTAAAGGCTCGACAAAGCCTGGAGCAATAAAAGATTTCATTTTTTCAAGATGAAAATGCGCTTTTTCAATATCAAATAGATTCCTATGATAGATATAAGCAAAATTGTGGCAGAGAAATGACCGACTTTCGTAATCGTCTTTACTTTGGTTACTACGATGGGTTTTTAGCCAATTGAAACATTGTTCTAAAGGGACGAGTGCTTTTTTATCTTCTTGTATTGTTCCAAAATGACAGGATTTTAAAAAGTGCGCAATATATATTAGAGAATCATTAGAATTGAAAGATGTTAAAACTTGTTCAAGTTTATTTAAATCTAATGCACTTAAAACAATATGATAGTTTGTTTTAGGTGCTTTATTATTTAAAAGACAAACTTGAGTTCTTAATTCCTCTTGGTTTTCAAATTTTGATGGTTGACCATAAGATTTAAACAGAAGACAACTGTAAATAAGGCAGACGAATAGTTTTTTCATAAGGTTTGTAGATTTTTACCAGAGGTTAATTATTGTAATTGTAGTTTTAATTTCTCAAACACAAAAGTATAAAAATAGTCATAAAATGTATGCTAAAGTAATGCATAGCTTTTACAAACTCATCTTGATTAGTTTTTAACCCTCTTAGTATTTCACCCTAAAAATGCCAAAAGCCGCCTTGATAAATCGAAGCGGCTTTTTGGTTTATAAGAGTTTGCGAATTTATTCGCAACTACAATTCATTTTCATTGCCGACGTATTGCTCTTCATAATCCATATCGAGGTCGTCTAATAAGCCGCGAGACTTATTGCTTTCATACGCCGATTTGGTTTGAACAAGCAAGTTGTTGTAATGGCGTAAGCCTGTGCCTGCGGGGATGCGCTTGCCAACGATAACGTTTTCTTTCAAGCCCATTAAGTTGTCGCGTTTGGCAGCAATGGCGGCTGTTGACAATACCTTTGTTGTCTCTTGGAAGGAGGCGGCTGAAATCCAGCTTTCAGTTCCTAAAGAGGCTTTTGTGATACCCAACAACAACGGCATAGAGGTAGCGGCAACGCCATCACGGAATTCAACGATTTTCTTATCGTTGCGTTTCAAATAAGAGTTTTCTTCTCTGATTTGACGCAAGGTTACCAACTGACCTGCTTTCAAACGGTTTGACTCTCCCGCATCAATGACGAATTTTTTATCGAAAATATCATCATTGACGGACATAAATTCATGCTTATCAACGGGTTCGCCTTCTAAGAATGTTGTATCGCCCGGGTCAACGATTTCTAAACGGCGCATCATTTGGCGAACAATTACCTCGATGTGCTTATCGTTAATCGCAATACCTTGTGAACGATAAACTTCTTGAACACCATTGACTAAGTGTGATTGAACGGCGAAAGGTCCTTGAATTGCCAAAATATCGCGGGGAGCCATAGCCCCATCGGATAGCGGGGTACAAGCGCGAACAAAGTCACCGTCTTGAACAAGGATGTGTTTTGCCAATGGAATCAAATATTTGCGCTCTTGACCATCACGGGCTTTCACAGCTATTTCACGGTTACCACGTTTCACTTTACCTAATTCAACGATACCATCAATTTCAGAAACAACCGCTGGGTTTGTTGGGTTACGGGCTTCAAAAAGTTCCGTTACACGTGGCAAACCACCTGTGATATCCTGAATTTTGCTCATGCGACGTGGGATTTTCACGATACGCTGACCTGCTTTGATAGCTACATTGTCTTCAACCGATAGATAAGCACCCACAGGAAGAGTGAAAGATTTGATTTCATCGCCATCCGCGTCAATGATTTTCATGACTGGAATCTTACGCTTATTACGAGATTCAATGATAACCTTTTCAGCAAAACCTGTTTGGTCGTCACGCTCTTCACGGAAAGTCACGTTTTCTTCGATGCCATCAAACTGGATTAAACCAGATTTATCGGCGACGATTACAGCGTTAAATGGATCCCAATCGCAAATTTTATCGCCTCTTTTTATCTCTTGACCTTCTTTCACATAGATATTTGAACCGTACATGATATTGTTTGTTGCCAAAACTTTAGCCGTTTTAGAATCAACAATACGCATTTCACCTGTCCGAGAAATAACGACTTCACTCACCACACCT
>JAYUQN010000002.1:0-6233 GCA_043756725.1 Saprospiraceae bacterium | reverse complement strand
TTTTTTTTGACAAAAAGCCATTGTTCATTAAGGCTGTTTTTATAGCAAAAATGGGGGGAACTTTTTTTACCCGTTTGTACAGCCTATCCTTAGCATCTTTTTAAATCCTTAGCATCCTAATTCAAGTTAAAATACTATTATTTCATATCCGTTTGGTGATGTCCAACATACAGCCATTTACCATTCCTTTTTTGCATGACGGCTGTAAAAACTTGCTTAGAGGGCTTTTCCGTTCCGTCCGCTTGTTTTTGAGGCTGCCTAAAAATACCCATAACGACTGCCAGATTGCCACTTTGAAAAGATTTCATATCCGAAGGCTCTAAATGCCCTTGTTCTCCTTCTTTCCTATTTTTAAATCCTGAGTTGTTATAAAATGCACCGCCATTAACAGTACCTACCAAATCGTCGGGACATTTATCCAACAAAAAGGTTTTAGTATCTTTATTGTATTCTTTTACCCATTGTTTATAGACCTCTATTGGGTTATCGTCTTTATTAATCGCAGGAATACTTGCAGATTGAGAGATTTTCCATTCTCCATTTACTTTTTCAAGATAACGGTGGCAGAGATACGCTGTTACACCACCCTCATCTATCATTTCATCGTGTGAAACCCATGCAGAATTGCCTTGTATTTTAATAGTCCGAAACTTTTGAGTGATTATAGCTTTAGATGGAGGTGTATTCTTCAAGGCATTTGTTACTGTGTTTGCAATATTATCATAACCTACAAGGTCAATATTCATAGCGGGCAATACAAAAGCGGATTGTGGGCTATTGACCCAAAAAGACATCATTTTAGTTACATCTCTATCATAAGAAGATTGAGTGTGGTCTATGACTACTTTTTTAATAGCCACTTCTTCATCAGCCTTACTTGGATTATTATAAATATGATGCGAAGATAGCCACAGCCATTTGCCATTTTTATACTCATACGTGTAGATGAAAAGAACATTGTATTTCTGTATTGCACCAGTCGTAGAGGATTGAATACTGTGTTTGTTGATACCTCTCACAAAAGCAGCCGTACCAATTTGTTTAATTTTCAAATCATGCGTATTCCACTCTAAAATTTTACTTTTAAAATCTTTCATGGCTTGGTACGCAATAACAGCACCGTCAGCCGTTGTAAAGGTATAGTCGGGTGATATTTCTTCAGTTGCGAACTTGGGATAATCTTGCATCATGCGTTTGTTCATATCCAATATTGTCTGTTCAGTAAAAGGCGGTTGAGCAAAACTGAAAATGCTCATAATGGCTAAAAGGAAAGTGATAGTTAACTGTTTCATTGTGAAGTTTTTTAATGGTGAAAAATGAAAAATTAGGGTTAAAAAATGTTGAAATACTGAGGGGGTCTATTTTACTATTCCCCCTTTAGCAGCGCCATCAAATAGGCACACACTACTCAGTTAATGCGGGAGTATAGCAAGAACCTTCTCTATCGCCATGTGATAAATGCCCTTCTACGGCTTGAGGGGGCACCAATATCAATCTTCCATTATGGCATACAGGCGTTTTTTCGCCAGGGTTAGCGGCAATAAGGGAATCGCTGGTGAAAGCTGTAATGAGTGCAAAAACTGCAAAGAAACAGATGACTAAAGCTTCAGTTTTAAAATTTTTCATTGTTAAAAAATTTTAGAGGTTAAAAATTTTATTGAAAAATGTTGCCTTTCTATTGGCTTATAAGCGATAAGAAAGGTGTCGGGTAATCAAAGAGATTAATATTTAAATACTAATGACCTATTTCCCTTTATGTGCTTCAAGTTCAATCTCCACCATCAAATCTGGCAAAGCCAAACCCTTGACTTCAAGCCAAGACCCCGTTGGAAACTGCTTTTTATAAATAGTAGTGCGATAAGCCGATTCTTTTAAAAACGCTGCCATATTGGTTGTGAAAACATTTTCAGCGACCACATCATCAAAAGTGCAGCCGTAATGTTTCAGCACTTTATCCAAATCGGCATAGCAATTTTTCATTTGTTGTGCCATATTGCCTTTGGCGGTGGGATTGCCTGCATCGTCCATACTGACAGCACCCGATATTTTAATATTATCACCAATTTTAACAGCGTGAGTATATCCAAAGGCTTTTTCAACATCGGGACGGAGGTTGAAATACTCGGGCGTTTCATTTTTGATAATAATTTTTTCTTCTTTGACTTCACGGCAAGCCGTGAAAAAAGTCAGTATGCTCAATAGCAGAAGACTTGAAAAACAGGATTTTTTCATAGGAAAAGCATTTTTTGACATTAGATAATGATTTTAAGTCAATTAAGCTTAGCAGGAATGATAGGAATTTTCATTTGAGGATTTCAAAGGATTTTGCTTTGGAAAAAATCTTTTGAAATCCTCATTTGACTGAAAAAAGAAAGGAAAAGTGGTTTGTCAATTTTTTTAAGGTAAAATTCTGTGCTAAAACAACAGTGTCACAAATGTTATTCAAAGTTACACTGTTTTTTGAGATTAACAAATATTTTGCACTTTATTTCTTACTTTGAAATAATCAAACGCTGTGTTATTGTCTCTCATGTCTTATACTTATCTTTTTCGCTTGTAAAATAAACGCCACATTATTATTTATGCGTTACCAACTTGTCCATGCTGTAAAATTGTGGTAAACAATTTTCATAGAATATACCCAATTTAGGGGATACATTTAAAACTGAATTGGTTTAAACTATCATTTAAAAAGCCTAAAATTATCCCAAGATTTAAAAATATCGGAAATTGAAAACCCTATAAAGGGTACTTTAGCTATATGGTATAACGACAACAATATTTTGGATTCAGCTCTCTATTACACTCAAAAATGTTATCAAGAGATTTTATCTACTAAACACCTTGATTATCAATCTATATGCCTTAAACTATTTGGTCAAATCTATTCAAAAATGAGTCAATACGACCTTGCGCTTGATTATTTACGTCAAAGTCTTGCCATTCGGCAGCAATATAGTTTTTGGGATTTTGGAGAACTCAATGCAGAAATGGCATTTATATTTAAAACAAAAGGACAGCTGGATTCGGCGGTTTATCACGCTGAACAGGCTTTGGTAGAAGCGCAAAAACTGAATACGGTAGTTGCCGTTAAAAATAGATTGAAGGCAGCAACATTATTATTTGAATTAAATGAAACTAAAAACCCTGCTGCTGCCCTCAAATACCACCTTTTAGCAATGGCTGCTAAAGATTCGCTTAATAATGTTGAACATGTGAAGCAAGTAGAGCGCCTGACTTATGAAGAACGGGAACGCCTGCAACAAATACAACAAGTAAAAGAAAAGGGATTTATATGGAGTGGTTTGGCATTTATTACCTTGATAGCTATGGGTTTATTTTACAACAATCGCCAAAAACAAAGAACCAATATCCTTTTACAAAAACAGAAAACAGCCTTAGACACCGCCTTAAAAGACCTCAAAACCACTCAAGCCCAACTCATCCAAATAGAAACCCAACAAAACCTCGAACGGGAGCGCACCCGCATCGCCCGAGATATGCACGACGACATCAGTTCGGGGCTAAGTGCTATTAATTTGTTAGCGAATTACATTAAAAACACCCCCCTCAGTACAGACACTCATTTGGAGATACAACACATCGCCGAATCGAGTACAGAACTCAATCAACGTATTCGTGAAATCATTTGGGCAGTGAGTAGCGAGTCGGATAATGTGGAAGGTTTGGTGCATTTTTTAAGGCGGTATGTATCAGAATTTGGTGAAATACACCATATCGAAGTACATTTTGATGCGCCTGAAAATTTGCCTGACATGAAATTATCAAATGAAACAAAGCGCAATATCTTCCTTTGTGTGAAAGAAGCGTTGACGAATATCTCTAAATATGCCCAAGCCAGCCTAGTAGAAGTTTCAATTGAGTTGAAAAACCTTGAAATGATGTTGATGATAAAAGACAACGGTATGGGTTTTGAAATTGAAACGGCTTTGAAAAATGGAGGTAATGGCTTAAAAAATATCAAAGAGCGCATGAAGCAGATAGGCGGTGAAGTCCTTATTTCAGTTGAAAAAGGCTGTGTTATTCAATGCAAAATACCTTTGAAATGATTAAATACTGAAATGAGCAAATGGTTTTTTTTTAAAAAATACCGTTCACCAGTAATTTGATACCTTAAAATAATAAAACAAATCATTTTCAGTTTATACTAAAACTATTTTAGTTTTAAATACCACCTATTTGTAAAATTCTTTAAAAACCCTTAACTTTGTACTATGGCAAAACGCACAGCCAAAACTTTGGATCCAAACAAACCTTTTATCGTTTCTTTTTTATCCGATTATGGGTTTAAAGTAACCTTTGCGGATAAAAATAATACACTTTTTGCTCGGAAAGCCATAGAGTTGATTATTGGAGAAACACAACCCATTAAGTCTTTGAAATATTTGCGCCATGAATTTCAAGGAAAAAGTGTGTATGACCGCTCAGGGCTTTATGATGTACTTTGCCAAGATGAACATCTACGGGTTTTTATTGTTGAAATGCAAGTAGAGAAATACAAGGATTTATTAGAACGCTTACAGTACTATACATTTCATATTTTTAACTCTTTGGTCAAAAAAGGGAAAAGCGGGTTTGAAGGTATGAGTTCGATTCATTGTATTTGCATTTTGAAAGGTAAAGTCACGTCCAGTGTTAAGTATCACCAAGTGATTACGTTAAAAAATGAAGACAATGAAATCGTTATGGATAATATCGTATTCCATTTAATTGAATTGGGTAAATTCCCTATCACAAAAAAAGAAATTGACAAAATTATCACTGAAAAAGAAGAATTATTATATACAATGAAATATGCTGAAACTTTCAACCCAGCCAAAGATAAATACCCCCCTTTCTGGGAAAAAGAATTTATCAAAGGGGCTTTAAAACGTTTGGATACGTCCAGAATGTCACCCATAGAGGCAGCTGCCTATGAAAATTGGCTTCTGCGTGAGAAAATAGTGGAAAATAAGAAGGAACAAACCTTGGCAGCAGAAAGAAAGAAAGCTAAAAGGGAAGGTAAAATAGAAGGTAAAATAGAAGCCGTAAAAAAACTTTTATTACGTGGAAAAGCAACAATAGAAGAAATAACAGAAGATATTGATGTGTCTATAGATTTTGTAAAACAAATACAGGATTCTTTGGGTAAAGAAACCCAATCAGAAAATGTGCCGCCAAAACCGAAAATAAAAAAGAGTCATAATAAAAATAACAAATCATGAAAAGTATTTATTATCAAGACCTTGAAACGCTACCACCCATAGATTTTCAAGACAAAAACTTTTTTGAAATAGCGATGAGTCGGGTAAACACCACTAAAATGACCCCTTTGGAAATAGCATATTATGAAAACTCCATTATGCGCAATAAAGCGGAAGCCGATTTTTGGAAAAAAAAGAGCACTCAACGCAAAATGCAAACGATAAAAAAAAGGATAATAGAAAAGATAAAAAAAGGTGTACAACTTGATTATATCAAACTTAATAAAATTGCCGATAACCATGACGTGGGTATAGATTTTGTTAGGTCTGTGATATATACTTATTTCGATGGCGATCCCTTTATCATTCACAATGCTTCCCAAAAACTCACTCTAAAAACAATATAAAACCACAGTTATAATATTTAGGTAAGCCTAAAAAAGGGACCACTCAAAAGGACTTTTCTTTTGAATGGTCATTTTTTATTTGAAAAAGTACGATGTTGACAGTTTTTTTTCAAAGAAACAAGTACCTGTCAACATCTAAATTTGAGAAATTCGTGTGAAAATAATACGGCTAATTTAATCTTACTTCCGCCCAAAATACTTATTCAAAGCCTCCACCCGTGTCCGCACTTGCAATTTGGTATAGATATTTGAAATATGCGTTTTCACCGTTTTCAAACTGATAAATAATTCGGCAGCCACTTCTTTTTCCATACGCCCTTTAGCTATCAATTCTATGACCTCTTTTTCTCTTGTTGTTAAAACATCACTTTCTGGGGCAGTACGAGATGGGGGTTGATTAAACGATAAAGCGATTTTACGGGCAATAGACGGACTCATAGGCGAGCCGCCTTCATGCAAATCTCTGATAGCTTCAATAATCTTCTCAGAACAAGCAGATTTCAAAACATAGCCCAATGCCCCCGCACTCAAAGCATCAAACACTTTTTGATGGTCTTCATAAATCGTTAGAATCATAAATTGTGTTTTAGAACATTTTTCACGCAAACGGGCGATACACTCT
>JAYUQN010000001.1:0-2394 GCA_043756725.1 Saprospiraceae bacterium | reverse complement strand
GAACGACTTATGCAATTTACCTTTGTGCATCACATCTACCCAACGGACGCTAATTTTGTTTTGGTGAAAGTGCGCCAGCCCAATGAAATGTATCGCTGGCTTTCAACAAATGGTGTTGTCGTACGCAACCGAACGAATGTGGTTTTATGTGAAGATTGTTTACGCATTACGGTAGGCACACCTGCTGAAAATGAGCGATTGTTGAAAGTGATGCAAGAATCTGATTTTTTGATTGCCTAATTTTAGAAACGGTTATAAATCCAATTTTTATCAAACAATATTTTCTAAGCAAATCTCAGAGTTAAATTTTTTATGGAAAAACTAAGAAATACGATTGAAGCGGCGTGGGACAACCGCGAACTTTTGAAAGATAAGAAAACGCAAAAAGCTATCCGCGATATGATTGAGCTGTTGGACAAAGGACAGTTGCGTGTAGCCCAACCTACTGTCCGTGAGGACTCCTTTGGAGAGGGGGGTGAATGGCAAGTGAACGATTGGGTAAAAAAAGGGGTTATTCTCTATTTTCCGATTCAAAAAATGGAAACGATAGAAGTGGGTCCGTTTGAATTTCATGATAAAATGGCATTGAAAAAAGATTATGCGAAGCAAGGGGTGCGGGTTGTCCCGACGGCAGTTGCGCGTTATGGGGCTTTTTTAGAAAGTGGTGTAATAATGATGCCCTCTTATGTGAATATAGGGGCGTATGTAGGCAGTGGAACGATGGTGGATACATGGGCAACGGTAGGGTCATGTGCACAGATAGGAAAAAATGTACATCTAAGTGGTGGTGTAGGCATTGGTGGGGTGTTAGAACCAGTACAAGCGGCACCTGTTATTATTGAAGATGATTGTTTTATTGGTTCACGGTGCATAGTGGTTGAAGGCGTAAGAGTAGAAAGAGAAGCTGTGTTGGGAGCGAATGTTGTTTTGACACAAAGTACGCATATAATAGATGTGACGGGCCCAGAGCCGCATACTTACAGAGGGCGAGTTCCTGCGGGTTCGGTGGTGATACCGGGGAGTTATGAAAAAGAATTTCAAGCGGGAAAATACCAAGTATCGTGTGCTTTAATCATCGGAAAGAGAAAGCCAAGTACGGACAAAAAAGTGTCACTCAATAATGCCTTACGGGATTTTGGGGTTTCTGCCTAATATGTGAAAGGGGTAAAATAGAAAGTAATAAACTCAAAAAGTAAATTTTAAAAATACAAGTTAGTAGGTATTTACGATATGATTAAAGATTATATTTTATTTTGTGACATGGGTAATATATTGATAATTAATAAATTAAAATCATATATTCAATTAATAACAAACTAAAATGTGACGTGATTTTTTTGTTACTATTCAATTTTATTAATTTTGTTGAAAAAAAAAGGGTTAATATAGTATTAAGTTGTAGTATAATTTTCATACATTTGTGATGTGTAAAAAAGTTCAATGACAAATAAAGTAAAGATTTTCAACGACCCTGTGTATGGGTTTATAGCATTCCCGAATCCGAGTATTTTGTTGGATGTGATAGATCATCCTTATTTTCAACGGCTTCGGCGGATAGCTCAAACTGCCTTGACTTATTACGTTTATCCGGGTGCGCATCATACGCGATTTCATCATGCTTTGGGTGCTTATCATCTTATGTCGTTAGCCGTAGAATTGTTGCGTCAAAAAGGGGTAGAAATAACGGAGTCGGAAGCAGAAGGCGTTTGTTTAGCGATACTATTGCACGATATTGGTCATGGTCCCTTTTCACATGCGCTCGAGCATACACTGATTGACATACATCACGAGGATTTATCCTTGCTTTTTATGCAAGAACTAAATGATATTTTTCAAGGTAAATTGGAAATAGCGATAGCTATTTTTAAAGACGAATATCCTAAAAAATTTTTGCATCAGCTGGTTAGTGGACAATTGGATATGGATAGGTTGGATTATCTTAATAGAGACTCCTTTTATACAGGTGTTTCAGAAGGCGTTGTCGGGTTTGATAGAATAATAAAAATGCTGAATGTATCCAATGGAGAGTTGGTTGTGGAAGAGAAAGGGATTTATTCTTTAGAAAATTTTTTAATTGCCAGGCGGCTGATGTATTGGCAAGTATATTTGCATAAAACCGTACTGTCAGCGGAACAAATGCTGATTAGGGTTTTACAAAGAGCAAAAAATTTAATTGCAGTGGGTGTAACAGTAGAAGGCTGTGGGTATCTTAATTATTTTTTAAACACATTACCAACAATTGTGGATAAAAAAAATACGAAAGAATTAGTAAAACACTTTGCCAAATTAGATGATTTTGATATTATTGCGTCTTTAAAATTATGGACAAACCATAGCGACTTCATATTGTCACATCTTGCGTCAAGCATACTCAACAGAAAACTTTTCAAATCG